>NZ_JAXXBR010000054.1:0-57369 GCF_037242085.1 Alitiscatomonas sp.
ACAGGCAACCACCGGGAACTTTATCATGCCGGAGGCTAACGTAACCTTTACTGCCACCTGGAAAGTGGACGCAAATGGAGACGGCGAGCCGGACGATACGGAGACAAAGTATTCCATCACTTACTCCGATGGTGAAGCAAAGGGAGCAGCGCAGGGAATGCCTGCGAAGGCTGAAAACATCTTAAGCGGAACCACTCAGACTATCTCCGCTGCGGTACCGACCTGGACAGGCTACGTATTCACGGGCTGGACCAGTACAGACGTAACGGAGACTGCCGGAAGCTTTACGATGCCGGAGGAGAACGTAACCTTTACCGCCACCTGGAAAGAGGATGCAAATGGAGACGGTGAGCCGGATGATACGGAAACAAAGTATTCTATCACCTACTCTGATGGAGAAGCCAAGGGCGCAGCGCAGGGAATGCCTGCGAAGGCTGAGAATATCTTAAGCGGAACCACTCAGACTATCTCGACTGCGGTACCGACCTGGACAGGCTATGTATTTGCAGGCTGGACCAGCAATGAAGTACAGGCAACCAGCGGAAGCTTTATAATGCCGGAGGCTAACGTAACCTTTACAGCCACTTGGAAAGAGGATGCAAACGGAGACGGCGAGCCGGATGATGCGGAAACAAAGTATTCCATCACCTACTCTGATGGTGAAGCGAACGGAAATGCGCAGAATATGCCGCAGAATGAGACAGACATCTTAAGTGGAACTACTCAGACCCTCCTGACAACAGAACCAACGTGGGTAGGTCATGTATTTGACGGCTGGACTACCAGTGATGTAACGGTAAGCAATGGAAGCTTTACGATGCCGGAGGCTAACGTAACCTTTACCGCCACCTGGAAGGTGGACGCAAACGGAGACGGTGAGCCGGATGATACGGAGACAAAGTATTCTATCACCTACTCTGATGGAGAAGCCAAGGGCGCAGCGCAGAGGATGCCTGCGAAGGCTGAGAATATCTTAAGCGGAACCACCCAGACTATCTCGGCTGCGATACCGACGTGGACTGGCCATGTATTCACGGGCTGGACCAGTACGGACGTAACGGAGACTACCGGAAGCTTTACCATGCCGGAGAAGGACGTAACCTTTACTGCCCTCTGGAAGGAGTATAGCAGCGGCGGATCCAAAGAAGATGATGATGACGATGACGCGTCAGAAGAAAATGGCAGCGGCAGCTCCAGAAAACCCATCGAGGCTCAAAAGGGCCAGGTTGTCAATGCGGCGGGAAAGACTGGGGAGTGGGTCCTGGAAGGAAACCAGTTCACAGAACAAAATGGGTATATTCCCTCGAGAGAATATCTGAAAATTGATGGAAACATTTACGGCTTCTACTCCAGAGGATATGCCATTGGATCTGAACATGGCCACTACTACACCAGTGAAGCCATTGCGGCAGCCGGAGGCTATCGAGATGCTCAGGGAGCCTGGAATCTGAACGGCTGGTGGATCCGTTACAGTGATGGTACGTATCCACACGGACAGTGGGAGTACCTGACCTACAATGGACGTTCAGACTGGTATTACTTCGATGAAGACGGCTGGATGGAAGACGGCTGGTTCCAGTGGGAGGATCACTGGTACTATCTGCATACAGAGTATGACGGCTTCCGGGGCCATATGTATACAGGCTGGCACGAGATTGGCGGGAAATGGTATTATTTCTGCACAGATCAGGACGGCGGCACGCCTGGAGCTATGATGACCGATGCAAGGACGCCGGACGGCTTTTATGTTGGAGAGGATGGCGCCTGGATTCAGTAATGTTGAAGGTCTGGAACTGGTAAAACAGGCGGAAGAGGCCCTTTTATGGCAAAGAAAAGTCCATAAAGGGGCCTCTTCCCTGTTCCTGGTGATAAAAACGCCGTTTGTTTTTTGGAAAAGTAGTTGACAACGCATTGGAAATATAGTATAGTTACATAGGTTGTGAAAGCAGCCCACAGGAAAGCAGGTATCCGCCTCACCCTGGCACGAGCAAGTGACCCGGGTTCATACAGAATTGGTTTCATAATCATGCAGCAGCATGCAGAACCGATGCAGTTAATGAGCGGATAGTTTACTATCTGCTTTTTCTTTTCTATTTTGTCGATATTAAAATGAGTATGGAGGTGCACGGCTATTAGCGAGTTAATGATTAACGAACAGATTCGTGATAAGGAAGTTCGTCTGATTGGTGAAAATGGAGAGCAGCTTGGGATCATGTCTGCAAAGGATGCCTATAAGATGGCCAGAGATGCAGAGCTTGATCTGGTGAAGATCGCGCCGACAGCAAAGCCGCCGGTGTGCAAGATCATTGATTACGGCAAATATAAGTATGAGATGATCCGTAGGGAAAAAGAAGCGAAAAAGAAGCAGAAGGTCATCGAAGTGAAAGAAGTCCGTCTTTCTCCTAATATCGATACCAATGACCTTAACACGAAGGTTGGTTCCGCAAGAAAATTCATCGAAAAAGGCAATAAGGTCAAGGTTACGCTCCGGTTCCGCGGACGTGAGATGGCCCATATGAATCAGACCAGATACATCCTGGATGATTTTGCCGAGAAACTTGCTGATATCGCAGTCGTTGACAAGCCTTCCAAGGTAGAGGGAAGAAGCCTGGTAATGTTTTTAACTGCAAAAAAATAGGGATAATTTTAAGGAGGAATTTACAATGCCTAAAATGAAAACAAGCAGAGCAGCTGCAAAGCGTTTCAAAAAGTCCGGAACAGGTCTGTTAGTAAGAAATAAAGCTTACAAATCCCATATCTTAACTAAGAAATCTACAAAGCGGAAAAGAAATCTTAGAAAAGACATCGTTACTGACAGCACAAACAGCAAGGTAATGAAGAAGATTTTACCGTACTTATAATAGATTCGGGATTAAGAAGGAGGAAAATAAGCAATGGCAAGAATTAAAGGCGGCTTAAATGCCAAGAAGAAACATAACAGAGTGCTGAAGTTAGCCAAGGGTTACAGAGGCGCACGTTCCAAACAGTATAGAGTAGCAAAGCAGTCCGTAATGAGAGCTTTAACCAGCTCCTATGCAGGAAGAAAAGAGAGAAAGAGACAGTTCAGACAGCTGTGGATCGCCCGTATCAACGCTGCTGCCCGTATCAATGGCCTTTCCTACAGCAAATTCATGTATGGCTTAAAGCAGGCCGGCGTTGTTATGAACCGTAAGGTATTATCCGATATGGCCATCAACGATGCAGAAGGATTTGCAAAGTTAGCAGAGCTTGCAAAGAGCAAGCTGGCTTAATAAGAAAAAGAAATACGCCGTTTCCTTTTCCGGTGAGACCGGATCAGGAAGCGGCTTTTTTTAATCCTGTATTTCTTCAAAAAAATGTGTCCAGACACGGAAAAAGCTTTGGGGCATCCGCTCGATGGGGCTCTCCGGGGTCCATAGGAGCCAGATGGTAAAATTTCCCTGTTCCTCCTGGATCGGAAGGCTCACCAGCTCCGGATCGCTGCTGGGAAGATTTTTATTCAGAAATGCGATCCCGGCGTTGTGTTTTAAAAGCCGGAGCAGGCTGGAAAACTGGTCCACATGGAAGGCATAGGAAAATTCCTTTCCGCGTTTTTTATAAACGCTCTTCAGAAGCTGGGTATTCAGATCGTCACCGGCGTATCCGATGACAGGGCAGGAGGTCAGCTCCTCATAGGAAACCAGGCCTTTTTCTGCCAGGGGATGGCAGCGGGACATGGTGACGTATCTGTGGCAGCTGGTATGCAGCTTCAGGCTCCTCAGATCGGGATCCGGCGCATCGCGCATGGCCAGGACCGCGTCCAGGGAGGAATCGCGCAGCATAGACAGAAGGAGCGGAACCGTACGGTTGGTCGTCTGAAATTCCAGATCGGGAAACTGCTTTTTTAGCTCAAAGTAAAGATCCAGCCAGTAAAATTCGTTGAGCACCACTGGAATGCCCAGACGGAGAGGACGGCTGATGGAGAGGAATTGCTTCATCTCCTCTGCCAGCCGTTCGGTCTTTTTCAGGATCCCGCTGCATTGATCCAGAAAAAAGGATCCGGCGGCGTTGGGGGCAAGTCCTTTGGAGCTCCGGTCAAACAGCGGGATAGAAAGCTCTTTTTCCAGAGCCCGTATGGCCATGGAAATGGTGGATTGGGAAACGTTTGCCGCCTGGGCGGCCTTTAGGGTACTGCCGCAGCGGCAGACCTCCATAAAATATTGCATTTGTAAAAGAGTCATAGCGTTCCTTTCTGCCGGGAGAAGATCTGAATACATTTATTATACAGGAAAAAGCCTGTGGTATCAATAGAATTGATACTATTATGAATTATATATGTTTCACAAAGCCTGAGAAATATGAGATAATCTGCACATAAACAAAAACGAAAAAGCATAAAAACTGTGCACTTTCACAATGCATGTACCCGGGGGAGAGAGGAAGCAGTGATTATGCAAAAACAAAAGGAGAAATGTCATGATTGCTGTAATTGGCCTTATTATGTTTGCGGTGTCCTCATATCTGGCGCTGAGCAAAAAAATGCATCTCATGGTACCCTTTGTGGTCGTACCTGTGATCGCCGGACTTTTCTGCGGTTTTTCCCTCCCTGAGGTTTTGAATTTTGCTGCCGAAGGAGTTACGGGAACCTTCAATTCAGTCCTTCTCTGTATCTTTGCGGTCCTGTACTTCAGTGTGCTGTCCGAGACGGGGATGTTTGATATTATGGTAAACCGTCTGGTGGGGATCACCAGGGGGAATATTTACATTGTTATGGTGGTAACGGTCCTTGTGGCTTTCATCGGCCATCTGGACGGCGCCTACAATACCACATACCTGATCGCAATTCCGGCTCTGGCCCCGCTTTATAAACGACTCAATATAGACCGGCGGAGCCTGGTGCTCCTGGTATCCCTGGCGGCAGCGCCCATGACGGCCATGGCCTGGGGACAGCCGGCGAAAATGACGGTTTTTGATCCGTCTATTGACCCGGTGGTCATGGCTTCCAGCCTCTATCCGGTGGTGGCGATCATGCTGGGGCTCGCTGTGGTCACCTCTCTGGGCTTTGGCTATTACTATTCTAAAAAGAATGCCTCTGAGATCGCTCTGCTGAGAAAGAGCTTTGAAAATGGAGGCGGAAGCCAGAAGGTGGATTTTTCGGATAATCCTCTGGCACGTCCAAAGTTTTTCTGGGCTAATTTTGCGCTGTTTCTTGGCTCTCTGGCCTGCTTTATGTTCATGACCGGCGTGAAAACATATGTGCTGTTCATGGTATTCTCATGTGCAGCGCTGCTGCTCAACTACCATACCCAGAAGGAGCAGAGCCAGATCATCCGCAAGCATTCGGCTACCATGCTGGCTCCGGCGATCCTGTTTTTGGGGATCGGAATCATGGTCGGGATCCTGAACGGAACGGGAATGGTAACGGCTATGGTGGATGCTGTCCTTGGCATCGTTCCGGAATCCATGGCAAGATGGACGCATGTTTTATACGCGATCCTGATCCTGCCGCTGGAGATCTTCATCCCATATCAGGCCTTCCAGAGCATGAACCCGCTGCTTCTGGGTATTGGAGCAGGCTGCGGCCTGACTGGCTACCAGGTGTTAACGTGTATGAATATTTCCTATCTGAATCCATGTTCCCCGCTGGTGGCTGCGGCGAACCTGGCCTGCGAGCTGGCAGAGGTGGATATCATCAAGCAGGTGAAGTTTTCTGTACTGTTCTGCCTGGCATTTAATACCATCGGAGTTCTGATCTGCGTGGCCCTTGGACTGGCGTAAAATATAATGAACGAATGTCCGGCCGGCGCTGCCGGCCGGGAAAAGAAAGGAATGATAACGATCATGAGTAAAGAAGTAAAGGTAACGCCAATGGATACTGTAAATAATGCCAGGACCATGCCCTGGAAGGTGGCCATCGAGCCGTTCCGGGTGGCTCCGAGGGTCTGGTATGTGGGGAATACCTGGGTAGGGAGCTTTCTGATCCAGACCAGCGAGGGGCTGGCGCTGATCGATACGACAGTGATGGAGGATCTGTATCTTCTGATCGATTCCATCCACCGCCTGGGCTTTGATCCAAAGGATCTGAAGCATATTTTTCTGACCCATGCCCATATGGACCACGACGGGGCGGCCAGGGCCTTAAAGGAGCTGACGGGAGCAAAGGTATGGCTGTCCAGAGAGGATGAGGAATGGCGTCACCGCCCGGAGGCGGATATGAGCGACACGGGATTTGCCATCGTTCCTTATGAAACAGACTGCTTTTATGAGGATGAAACGCCCATTGTCATGGGGGATGTGGTCATCCGCACCAGACTGTCTGCTGGCCACACGCCGGGAACCACTTCGTTTTTTGTAGAAATGAAGGACGAGGAGGGAAAAACGGTGGTATGGGGCATGCACGGAGGCGTAGGGATCAATACCATGAATACGGACTATCTTCAGAAGGTCCGCCTTCCCCTGTCTCTCCAGGAGGATTTTTTCCGGGGCTGCGAGGAGATGAAGTCCATCCATGTGGACATCTGCACACCCAGCCATCCATCCCATTCAGATATGCTGGAAAGGATCTCGGAGGATCGGAATGATTACCGGCCTTTTGTGGATGAGGGAAAATGGCCAGCCTTTCTGGAAGAACGGGCAGAATCCCTGAGAAAGGTCCTGGAACGGGGCGTTTACCAGAGATAAGGGCAGCCTGAGAGAGGAGAAGAAGATGGATACACTGCTGATCAGAAATGGAACGGTCGTGAACGCGGAGGACGGGACCATGGTCCAGGCGGATATCCTGGCCGAAGGAAGCAGGATCCGGAAGGCAGAGCCGGGGATCTGCGACCGGGCGGTCAGCGAGATCGATGCGACAGGCTGTTATGTGACTCCGGGACTGGTGGACCACCATACCCATATCTATCCCATGGCGTCCATAGGGATCTCTGGAGAGGCCGCCTGCTTTGGTTCTGGAGTCACAACGGCTGTGGATGCCGGGAGCACGGGCTGCGGGACCTATGAACGATACCGGCCCTGGATCCGTGCGTCCAAGCTGGCTGTCTGCCCTTACATCCATGTGAGCACCGGGGGGCTTTCCAGCCTTCCGGAGGCCATGGAGGATGTGGATCCGCACCATATGGACGCGGAGGGGATCCGGGAGCTGTTCCGGCGGTACGGGAATGAGCTTGCGGGACTTAAGATCCGGATCAGCCGGAATATCGTGGGAGATCTGGGAATGGATCCTTTAAAGCGGGCGGTGGAGATTGCGGAGCTGACGGGGGTTCCTTTGATGGTCCATATTACGGACCCGCCGGCACCGATAGAAGAAGTTCTTTCTGTCCTCCGGCCTGGGGATATCGTTACCCATATGTATCAGAACACCGGACCAACGATCCTGGATCGAGGCGCCGTCTCGGACGCCGTAAAGGCGGCGCGGGAAAAGGGGATCCTGTTTGAGGCGGCGGATGCCCGGGCCCACTTTTCCTTCGAGGTAGCGGAGCCGGCCATCGGAGAGGGATTTTATCCAGATTTTCTGGGAACTGATATCACCAGGCTCAGCATGCATCTCAGGCCGACGGCCTTTAATCTGGCCATGCAGCTCTCCAAATACAGCTGCCTCGGGATCCCTTTTGGGACGCTGATCCATATTGCGGCCTGGAAAAACGCAGTCAACCTGGGGCTTTCGGACCAGATTGGGAGTCTGAGGCCTGGAAAACAGGCGGATATCGCTGTATTCCGGCCCTGCCGGAGGCGGAATGTATTCGGCGACCGGCCGTTTTCCAATAAAGATGCGGAATTCCGGGAGGGGGATCTGATCTATGAACCAGTGCTTACGGTAAAGGCCGGGGAGATGGTGTGGAGAAGTGTGACTTTTTAAAAGAGGGAAATGAAAAGACTGGCTGGGCATGCGTCAAAACACGCTTCCTGCCAGGCTGATTTTTGTTTGAAGGTATGCTGCGGAGCGGGAGCGGATCTGAAAAACAAAAAGCCTGGACTCTTACGAATCCAGGCTTTATGCGGAAGATGGGACTTGAACCCACACGATGTAACCACCACAAGATCCTTAGTCTTGCTCGTCTGCCAGTTCCGACACTTCCGCGTATCGTTCTGAGCTTTTGTTGTTCAGCTCTCACCGACGTGTTATAATATACCACAGCCTGAAGGATTTGGCAAGTACTTTTTTGAATTTTTTTAAAAAATATTTTTTTGAAAAAGTTGTTGACAAAATGACAGTTTTATAATATAATTCAACATGTCGCTGAGAGATATAAACAAAGCGGCAGAGAAGAAATGCAGAAGTGGCGGAATTGGCAGACGCGCACGGTTCAGGTCCGTGTGGTAGCAATACCATGAGGGTTCAAGTCCCTCCTCCTGCACTGACAAAGAAACCTGTTTCCAGAAGGGAGCAGGTTTTTTGTATTCTGGACAGAGTGGACCTTTATACAAAAACGTCTTCTGAGGATCCGCTCGGAGCAGAAAAGGGACCTGCTGGAGGCGGATGAATTTATGCGTACTTGTACTGGCAAAAAAAGTAAAAAAAAGAAAAGAAAAAAGCTTGACATTTTGAAAAAAATGTGTAAAATAATACGTGCCGAGTGAGAAAAACGGCAGAAAAGGAAATGCAGAAGTGGCGGAATTGGCAGACGCGCACGGTTCAGGTCCGTGTGGTAGCAATACCATGAGGGTTCAAGTCCCTCCTCCTGCACGAACAGAGAACGGAAACAGCCTCCCAGAAAGGGAGGCTGTTTTTGTATTAGGAGATCCGGACAATGGAAAGTCCGGTCCTGGCTTCGAGAAAACGGGAAAATTCCTCCGGCATCCCGCCTTTTAGTCTGGCCTTGTCGTAGGCCTGGGCATGGTTTTCTCCCAGTATCAGGATAAAATAGTCCGGAAGCTCAGCAATGGCTGCAATCCGGTCATAGGGCCAGTCTGTCTGCCCGCTTCTGGTTTCCGTATGGTAGGAGTCCTCCTTAAAGACGGAGACGGCTGATTCTGTACCGGGAAGCAGCCGCTTTCTGGCGAAATAGCCGTTGAGCCTGTCCTCAAAGAAAAAGGTTAAGAGGATGGCGAGGACAGCCGACAGTGTAAGGAGCGTCCTTCCATTAATGGAAAAGGAGCTGCCCGCCGGAGGAAGGAGAAGGAATGTTCCCAGAAGGACCACGATCCATCCAAAGATATGGGCGCGGCGGCTCCTCTTTTTCCTTACGGTTTTCCGCAGGGCTCTGGCCATGGCGGTCAGAGTCTTCATGTCATAATCAGTGGTGGTGGTAAATTCCATACGATCATCTCCTTGTTTTTTATAAAGATATTATAGCGGATAGAGACGCCGGTTTTCAAGAGAACTGAAAAAATGAAAAGAAAGGGTAAGGATTCTTAAGATTCCTTTAAAACCTAGTATTTCCACTGGTTCCGGCTTGCGTTATCCGGAAACTTCTAGTATAATCAGAACAGAAATGAAAATAAAAATCAGGAGTGAGGTTTATATGAAATTAAGAAAGGTATTATTACTGACAGCAGCAACGGCAGCCCTGGGGAGCATGAACGTGATCTCTGCATTTGCAGACGCAGTGGTTGTGGAAGAGGACGGAAGCATCCGGAATTCTGCTCCGGCGGAGACCACAGAGGGAGCCGCAGATACGGAATCCATGTTATACGGCTGGACCGAGCAGGGCTCCAACTGGGTGTATTACGATGGAAAGGGAAATACCGTAAAGGGCTGGATCAAGGCAGAGGGCGGAGACGGCCGCGGAAATGAGGTATGGTTCTACACAGATCCGGAGACGGGTCTTATGGTAGCAAACCAGACAAGAGTGATCGACGGCGTATCCTATTCCTTCAATGAGGATGGAAGCTGGGTAGCCCCTGTTCCCACAGCACCCAAGGGAAAATTAAGCGGCGGCGTGTTTACAAACACATGGTCCAATATCCGCATTCCCCAGGTGATCGGCTCCACCAATACAGAGGTTGAAGCAGAGGAGCTGTTCTCCGACGATATTTACGGCACCATTGGAAATCCCAAGGTGACCTATGATTTCTCCATGAGCACAGATTTTGGTGAGCTGGAGATCTACTACGCCAATATGGCAAAGATGCCGGAGATGGATGCGGCCACATTCGCAGCACAGTTAGGAAACGCTGAAAAGGGCAAGACTGGCCAGGTGGGTGCCGTTGAGACCGTTACCGTAGGCGGCCAGAACTATTCCAGGGTCTCCATCACCAGAACAAATAAGAAGGGCAAACAGAACCAGACCTCTTTCTACTGCAGAAAGCAGGAGAGCTTTATGGTGATCTTAGCCACCAGCTGCACTATGTCGGATGCAGGCGCTATGGCAGATGTTGTAAATATGATCACAGCAGCCCAGTAACAGGAAGAATAATAAGGACGCTCCGGGAGATTCCCGGGGCGTTTTTGCGTCATGGGGAAGGCGTCCTGCAGCAGACAGAGACTCCGCAGGCAGGCTTCCTTCTTACGTCTGCAAAATTTTCCATATGGGATAGTATTTCCTTGGAAAATGGTTTATAATAAACAGGCGTGTAAAAATACGGAAACATACAATCTGGAGGAATTATGTTAGAATTGCAGAATATTTCCTTTGGCGTGTCGGAAAGCCAGGGGAAAAAGGAGATTTTAAAGGATATCAGCCTGACGGTCGGTGAAAATAAATTTGTTGTGATCACGGGGCCCAACGGCGGCGGAAAATCGACCCTGGCTAAGATGATCATGGGGATCGAGAAGCCCCGCTCCGGGAAGATCCTGTTTGACGGCCAGGATATTACAGAGAAGACCATCACAGAAAGAGCCAACCTGGGGATCAGCTTTGCCCTTCAGCAGCCGGTGCGCTTCAAGGGGGTCCATGTGCTGGATCTGATCCGCCTGGCGGCCAGAAAGGACCTTTCTGCCGCAGACGCTTGTAAATATCTGTCCGAGGTGGGATTATGCGCCAAGGATTATATCAACCGGGAGGTCAATGGAAGCCTGTCCGGAGGAGAATTAAAGCGGATCGAGATCGCCACCGTCCTGGCCCGGGGCACAAAGCTTTCTGTGTTTGACGAGCCGGAGGCCGGTATCGATCTCTGGAGCTTCCAGAACCTGATCCAGGTGTTTGAGAAAATGCGGGAGACCACCAATGGCTCGATCGTGATCATCTCCCACCAGGAACGGATCCTGGAGATCGCGGACGAGATCGTGGTGATCTCTGACGGCTCTATCTTAAAGCATGGGACCAGGGATGAGATCCTGCCGGAGATTCTGGGAACGGCCTCTGCGCCTTCCGGATGTCAGTTTTACAGGAGGGAGGCATAAACATGGATAAGATCTTACAGACGCTTTTAGAAAAGGTGGCCGACCTGCACGGGGTACCGGAGGGGGCCTATAATATCCGGGCCAACGGCCAGATGGCTGGAAGAAATACGACGGCCAACATCGATATCGTCACAAGAGAGGACGGAAAGGGCATCGACGTACACATTAAGCCGGGAACGAAAAAGGAGAGCGTGCATATTCCGGTGATCTTAAGCCAGACGGGCTTAAATGAAACGGTGTGCAACGATTTTTTTGTGGGAGATGATGCGGATGTGACCATCATCGCCGGCTGCGGGATCCACAACGGCGGCGATATGGAATCCCGCCACGACGGCATCCACCGTTTTTTTGTGGGAAAGAACGCGAAGCTTAAATATGTGGAAAAGCATTACGGTGATGGAGACGGAAAAGGGGAACGGGTCATGAATCCCCGGACGGAGATCACCATGGATGAGGGAAGCTATATGGAGATGGAGAGCGTCCAGATCAAGGGCGTGGACTCCACAAAGAGGGATACGGTGGCCCATCTGGCAGCCGGGGCCAAGCTGGTGGTCCAGGAGCGTCTCATGACCCATGGGCACCAGGATGCGGAAAGCCGGTTTGATGTCTGTCTGGACGGGGAAAATTCCAGTGCCAACATCATTTCCCGGTCTGTGGCCAGGGATCAGTCCCACCAGTCCTTCTACTCCAATCTTCAGGGCAATAGCCTGTGTGCCGGTCATACGGAATGCGATGCGATCATCATGGACGAAGCAAAGATCAGCTCTCTTCCGGAGATCACGGCAAACCATCCGGATGCGGCCCTAATCCACGAGGCGGCCATCGGAAAGATCGCCGGAGACCAGATCATTAAGCTGATGACTCTGGGACTGACAGAAGAAGAAGCGGAAGCCCAGATCGTCAATGGATTCCTGAAATAGGGGAAGGAAACGCAGCAGATAAAGTCTTTAGGGGGGAAAGCATGGTACTGGATTCGATAAAAAGTGTATTTGCCCTGATGGCGCTGATCGCTTCGGGCTTTTATTTTGCCGGGAAACCGTGGTTTGGAAAGCAGGGAATGGATTTCTTATCCAAATTTACTGTGGAGGCTACGATCCCGTTTTATATGTTTTATAACATATATAAGGATGTGGGGACCAGGGAGTCGCTGATCTCCCTGGTGTCAAAGCTTCCGGTGACCTTCGGACTGATCCTTCTGTGCCTGGCCCTGGCGGCGCTTATGGGGGTGCTTTTAAAGGTGGACGGCAAAAGGAGATATACCTTTGTGGCAGCCTCCGGCTTTCCCAATGTGGTGTTCATCGGCTTTCCTGTGATCCAGGCTCTGTGGGGCCAGGGGATCACCTCCATCGGCGTGATCTATTATATCGCCAGCACACTGCTGTTCTGGACCGTGGGGATCTGGCTCCTGAGAAAGGATGGGAAGTCAGAGGCGGCCAGAGAGGGGAGCGCACTGGCAGGATTAAAGAAGCTGGCGTCCCCGCCGATCATCGGCATGGCCCTTGGCATGGCGGCAGTATTTTTTGAGATCCAGGTGCCGGATTTCGTATTAAAGCCACTGTCCATGATCTCCCAGGTGACCTCGCCCCTGGCCCTTGTGTTCATCGGCAGCGTGATCCGCAATATGGATCTGAAGACCATAACCCTGGGACGGGACCTTTACGCGGCCCTGGCCATGCGGTTTGTGGTGGTGCCTGCGGCCTGCGTGGTATTTTTAAATCTGGTTCCGGTGCCGAAGGAGATGAAAGAGGTATTTTTCATGCTGTCCTCCATGCCGGCCATGGCCCAGATGGGCATTATGGCCAGACAGTATGACAGTGACTATGAATTTGCCTGTACGGTGATCACGGTCACTACCCTGATCAGCATGGTGACGATCCCTGTATTCATGCTATTAATGCAGCAGTTTGCATTTTTTGCCTGATCCGGGGCCGGACCATATGGGCGGAGGCCTCATATCATAAGGAAATGGATAATAAGGCGGCGTTCATATGAAGGACCAGAAGGCGGAAAATCTGCTGAACCTGGCGCTGTCAGTGCCCGAGGAGGAACGGAAACAGACTGGGGAGCTGGATGTGGGCTATGACCGGGAGACCAGGACCTGGGAGCTGATCGTAAAGTACAGCGGAGACCTGGCGGGAATTGTCAGGGAGCAGTTTCCAGAAGCGGAGCTTAAGGAGCTGTCCGGCGGCTTTGGAATTCTTACGGTACCGGAGGAAGAAGTTCCAGGGATCCTTGAGCTTAAAGAAATTGAATATGCAGAAAAACCAAAGAGGCTGTTCTTTGCCATAAACCAGGCAAAGGCAGCCTCTTGTCTTACTCTGGTGCAGCAGGGGCCGGAGGGGCTTACGGGCCGGGGAGTTCTGGTGGGGATCCTGGATTCCGGCATTGATTATTTCCATGGAGACTTCCGTCATGAGGACGGCACCAGCCGGATCTTGTTTTTAAACGACCAGGTGACCGGGGACGTGTATACAAAAGAAGAGATCGACGAGGCATTGGGGATCGGAAGCCGGGAGGCCGCCAGAGCTCTGGTGCCGTCAGCAGATCCGGGAGGACATGGAACGGCGGTGGCCGGGATCGCCGCAGGGAATGGAAGGGAAAGCGGGGGCAGGTACCGGGGCGTGGCCTATGAGAGCGATCTGGTGGTGGTCCGTCTGGGAACGCCGGATCCGGATGGATTTCCCAGGACCACACAGGTGATGGAGGGGCTGGATTTTCTGGTAAAAAAATCCATGGAGCTGGCACGTCCCATGGCGGTGAACGTGAGCTTCGGAAACTCCTATGGCTCCCATGATGGAACGGGCCTTCTGGAGCGGTTCATGGATTCCCTGGCCCTCATGGGGAGAACGGTCTTTGTCGTGGGCATGGGAAATGAAGGAGACACTGGGGGGCATACATCGGGGAGGCTGTCTGCCGGGCCAGGGGGGCCATTGGACGGCAGCGAGGCACGGATCCAGCTTTCAGTGACTCCCTATGAGGCGGGATTTGGGGTGCAGCTCTGGAAAAGCTATGAGGATGCCTTTGAGATCACCCTGTCGAATCCTGGGAAGACCGTGACGGAGCGGATCAGCAGCCGCCTGGGCCCTTATGAGATCGACATGGGAGGGGCCAGGGTGCTTCTTTACTATGGAGAGCCGGGCCCCTTCAGTCTGGCCCAGGAGATATACTTTGATTTCCTGCCGCCGGGGAATGGAGAGGCTGGCCGGTATGTGGAGAGCGGAATATGGGAAATTACCCTGAAGGCGGCGGAGACCGTGGACGGCCGGTATGATCTCTGGCTGCCGTCCGGCGGCGTGCTGAACCGTTCCACCCGGTTTTTAAGGCCGGCCCCGGAAACCACACTGACGATCCCCTCCACCGCCATGCGCCCGGTCTCTGTGGGCGCTTATGACGATACCTCCATGACGTACGCGCCCTTTTCCGGCCGGGGAGATACGAGGCAGTACGGGATCCAGAAGCCGGATCTGGCAGCGCCGGGAGTGGGGATCGTCGCTGCCCGTTCCGGAGGCGGTTATGCCCCTGTGACGGGAACCTCCTTTGCAGCGCCCTTTGTGACGGGAGCGGCGGCGCTTTTAATGGAGTGGGGGATCGTGCGGGGGAATGATCCGTACCTGTATGGAGATAAGGTGAAGGCGTATCTGCGGAAGGGGGCGAAAAAGCTGCCTGGGGAGCAGAGCTATCCCAATCCCCGGGTGGGGTATGGGGCGTTGTGCGTGAGGGAGAGCCTGCCGGTCTAAATTTTCATACGATCTGGCAAACAGAAAATTCATAAAAAATAAATATAAATCCTGTCGGGAAAATGGTATGATGAGTGAAGAAAAGACGGGAGAGGGCCGGCAGCAGGAAGGGGCGGCTGGCGCAGGGAAGGAAAAATATAAAAGAATACGAAAGGATCATATATGGATACACGACTGGATCTGAAGCTGTCAGAGGAGCAGGAGCTTTTTATATGCAAGGCATTGGAGGGAAAAAATATTTTAGTGGACGCATGCATCGGCAGCGGAAAGACCACAGCGATCCAGGTGCTGTGCAATCGGCTTCCTGATACAAAAAAGGTCCTTTATCTGACGTATAACAGACTTCTGAAGCTGGATGCAAGAGCAAAGATACAAAAGAGAAATGTCACAGTGACAAATTATCATGGATTTGCATACGCGGCTTTAAAGGCAAATGGGATCTCCGCAGGGATCTCTGATCTGATCCAGCGGTTTATCCAGGAGAAACCGGCCATCGGCGCCTATGATATCCTGATCATTGATGAGTACCAGGATATCGAGCAGGAGCTGGCAGAGCTCTTACAGATGATAAAGGATCGTAAGCCGGGGATGCAGATCATCGCGGTCGGGGACATGGAGCAGAAAATATACGATAAGACGACCCTGGATGTGGAATCGTTTATGAAGGGATTTCTTGAGGACCACCTCAGGCTCAGGTTTACCCAGTGCTTCCGGCTTTCTGAGGATCTGGCGGCCATGCTTGGAAGGGTGTGGAAAAAGGAGATCCGGGGCGTCAACGAAAGCTGCAGGGTGGAAGAAATGACGAAGGAGGAGGTGATGGATTTCCTGGCACAGCAGGAACCGGGCGATATTCTATGCCTGGGAGCCAGGACCGGGGCCATGGCCGGTACACTGAATGCTTTAGAAGAAGCATACCCTCATACGTTCAATAAGACAACGGTCTACGCTACGATCTCAGACCATGATTCGGCAGGAAAAACGGAACCGAAAGCAGATTCTGCAATCTTTACGACTTATGACAGCAGCAAGGGCCTGGAGAGAAAAATATGTGTGATCTTTGATTTTACAGAAAGCTACTGGAATGTGAGGATATCCAGGCCGCAGCAGTCGTATTCAGTTCTGCGGAATATTTTCTGTGTTGCAGCCAGCAGAGGAAAAAACCATATTATTTTTGTGAAGTCAGAAGAAGCCATGCTTTCGGAGAAAACGCTTTCAACATTTGTGGAGACAAACCAGAAATTTAAAGATACAGGCATAAGTGAGATGTTCGATTTTAAGTATAAGGAGGATGTGGAGGTCTGCTTTTCAAAGCTGAAGCTGAAAAAGCTGGAAACTTTGGACCCGTCCCCCATAGACATAAAGAGCACGGACGGGCTCATTGATCTGTCCCCCTGTATCGGGATATACCAGGAGGCTGTATTTTTTGAGAATTATGACATAGACGCGGACATACAACTGAGGATCGCATTGAATCCGGAGCTTAAGGGCCTGTATACAGAGGAGGAACGGCGCAGTCCGCTGGATCAGAAAATACTGTTTCTGGTCTCTCTGGAAACAAGACAGAAACGGTACAGGAAGCAGGTGGCTGCGCCATTTGTCAATAGGGAGCAGAGGGAGAGAATCACTGCCCGTTTAAAAACACGGCTGCATACGGATGAAAAAGCACAGGTGGAATGCCGGCTCCGGTTTTATGGCCAGGAGGGCGGAGAACCCCTGTTTTCTGCCAATGGATTTGCCGATGCAGTGAAGGGGGATACTGTATACGAGCTGAAATTTGTATCGGAGCTGAGGCATGAGCATTTCCTCCAGTGTGCAGTCTATATGGCTGCCCTGGAGCTGCCGAAAGGAATCTTGTGGAACACGCAGGATAATACGGCTTATGAAATTGAAATTCCGGACCGGGCCGCCTTTCTGGATGCCGTGATCAGGACGGTCACAAAGGGAATGATAAAAAAATATCATGATCACAGGGCGGTTCAGGAGATGCCCTGGGATGTGAAAAACGAACCTCATACCGGGAAAGCGGAGGAATATGAAAGCGGCGCTGAAAAGAAGGAAAAGCCAGGGAAGAAAAGGAAATTCTGGTTCCAGTTCTGGAAGTGATCCTGCTGTGCCGGCTGCCGGTTTTCAACCTGTCGAAAAAGAAGGAACTAACCCGGTTTATGGATTATTTAGATATCTTTTCTGAAAATTTGCGGATTTTGTAGGAGAATGTTAATAAATAAGTGTTCTAAAATGGCAGTCTTTGTGATATAATAGTATCATCGCCAAAAATATTCTCCAGGTCTGCGCGGCTGCAGCCCCGGCCTTTGCAAAGGAGGCGGTCTGTATCAATATCAGAGAATCCATGGAACAGTGGGAGCGGGAAAACTTAAGTCCCTATGCCTCCTTAAGCAGTGAGACCCTGGGACGGGACCGGGAGGAAGAGCCCTGTGATATCCGCCCGGCCTACCAGAGGGACCGGGACCGGATCCTCCACAGCAAGTCGTTCCGCCGTTTAAAGCATAAGACCCAGGTGTTCCTGGCTCCGGAAGGAGACCATTACCGGACCAGGCTCACCCACACTCTGGAGGTCGCCCAGATCGCCAGGACCATCGCCAGGGCCCTTAAGATGAACGAAAGCCTGACGGAGGCCATTGCCCTGGGCCATGACCTGGGCCACACGCCCTTTGGCCATGCAGGAGAGTACATATTGAATGAGATCTGTCCGGAGGGCTTTTCCCATTATAAGCAGAGCGTCCGGGTGGTGGAGGTGGTGGAGAAAAAGGGAAGGGGACTGAACCTGACAAAGGAGGTCCGGGACGGCATCCTGAACCACCGGACAGCCGGGAACCCGTCCACCCTGGAGGGAAAGATCGTCCGCTTTTCTGATAAGATCGCTTATATCAACCACGACATCGACGACGCCATACGGGGACGGATCATCACCGAGCATGATATCCCCGGAAGGTATACGGAGGTGCTGGGAAATTCTGTGAAGGAGCGTCTCAACATCATGGTCCATGACATTATCATGAACAGTCTGGACCGTCCGGAGATCGTCATGTCCCAGGACGTGCTGGATACCATGGTGAGCCTCCGCCAGTGGATGTTTGAAAACGTATATAAAAATCCGGCGGCAAAGGCGGAGGAGGGGAAGGCCCAGCAGCTGATCGTAAGGCTGTATGAATATTATATGGAGCATGTGGACCGGCTTCCGGAGGAATATTTTATTATGATCGAAAAAAATCATGAAACGAGGGAGCGGGTGGTCTGCGACTACATTGCCGGTATGAGCGACCGCTTTGCCATCGACCTTTTTGAAGAATTATTTGTGCCAAAGGCCTGGAAAGGCTGAGGCGTTGGAGGATATGGATGTATTACCCGGATGATGTGATCGAAGAAGTACGAACGAGAAATGACATTGTGGACGTGATCTCCCAGTATGTCAATCTGAAAAAGAAGGGGGCCAATTATTTTGGCCTGTGTCCCTTCCATAATGAGAAGTCCCCTTCGTTTTCCGTATCGCCGGGGAAGCAGATGTATTACTGCTTTGGCTGCGGAGCCGGAGGAAACGTCATTACCTTTGTAATGGAATATGAAAACTATTCCTTTGTGGAGGCGGTGAAATATCTGGCAGACCGGGCTGGGATCACCCTGCCGGAGGTGGAGTATTCCAAGGAGGCCAGGGCCCAGGCGGATCTTAAGAATACGCTCCTGGAGATCAACCGCCTGGCAGGAAACTATTTTTATTACCAGCTGAAGCAGCCCCAGGGACGGGTCGGATATGAGTATTTCAGAAACCGGGGCCTAAGTGACGAGACCATCCGCCGCTTCGGCCTGGGCTATTCCCTGAAGACACCGGATGACCTGTACCGGTATATGCGGTCCAAGGGCTACGGAGACGGGATCCTGAAAGAGACCGGACTGTTCTATATTGAAGAACGGGGATCCAGGGACAAGTTCTGGAACCGGGTCATGTTCCCGATCCTGGATGTCAATAACCGGCTCATCGGCTTCGGGGGGCGCGTCATGGGAGAGGGAGAGCCTAAATATTTAAACTCCCCGGAAACGAAGCTTTTTGATAAGAGCCGGAACTTGTACGGATTAAACTTCGCAAGAACATCCCGGGCCGGGTATATGCTGGTCTGCGAGGGCTACATGGATGTGATCGCCATGCACCAGGCGGGCTTCACCAATGCCGTGGCATCTCTGGGAACGGCCTTTACTTCCCAGCATGCTTCCCTTTTAAAGCGGTATACGGACCAGGCAGTCTTAACCTATGACAGCGATGGAGCCGGGACCAAGGCGGCTTTGCGGGCGATCCCCATTTTAAAAGAAGCAGGGATCTCAGTGAAGGTTCTGGATATGAAGCCCTATAAGGACCCGGATGAATTTATGAAGAACCTGGGAAGGGAAGAGTTCCAGAAACGCATTGACAGCGCTGTGGGAAGCTTCATGTTTGAGATCTCGGTGATCCGGAGCCAGTACAATATGCAGGATCCCGAATCCAAGACGGCTTTTTATAATGCGGCCGCAAGAAAGCTTCTGGAGTTTCCGGAAAAGCTGGAGCGGGACGCTTACACCGAGGCCGTGGCCAGGGAATACATGATCCCCCAGGAAGACTTAAAGCGGCTGGTGTCCTCCCTGGGAGGACAGTACGGAACGGGCATCAAGGCTTCGGATCCGGAACGGGAGAGAAAACCCAGAAAAGAGAAGGAGGACGGGATCCGCAGGTCCCAGCGCCTTCTGCTTACCTGGCTCATCGAGAAGCCAGAGCTTTTTGATAAGATCGAAAGGATCATCGGCCCCGAGGACTTTTCAGACGGCCTCTATAAGGAGGCGGCGGCCATGGTCTTTGAAGAACATAAAAAAGGAAATATGAATCCCGCCCAGATCCTGAATCATTTCATCGGGGGCGAGGAACAATACAGGGAGGTGGCAGCGCTTTTTCACGCCAGTCTTTCTGAATCCTTAAATAATGAGGAACAAAAGAAAGCGTTTTCCGAGACTGTGAAGAAGATCAAGAAAAACAGTCTGGAGATACAGAGCAGAAAAGCAACGGACATCACACAGCTGCAAAAAATCATAAAGATGCAGTCAGAACTGGCATCACTGCAGATTTCACTGGATTAGATCCAGACGCCGGGAAGGATGGGAATTATGGAAGAAAAGATGCTTACGTTTGAAGAGAAACTGGACAGGCTCCTGGAAACGGCAAAAAAGAAGAAGAATGTCCTGGAAGAGCAGGAGATCCTCGATGTATTTGCCAAAGAAGAGCTGACACCGGAAAAGCTGGACCAAATTTACGACTTCCTGGACAATAAGAAGGTGGATGTCCTTAAGATATCGTCGGATGACGACATGGATCCGGATCTGTTTGCAGAAGAAGAGGCCGGAGAAGAAAATATGGAAAATCTGGATCTTTCGGTGCCCGAGGGCGTGGGGATCGAGGATCCGGTGCGTATGTACCTGAAAGAGATCGGAAAGGTGCCGCTGCTGACCTCTGAGGAGGAGATCGAGCTGGCAAAACGCATGGAGCTGGGCGACGAGGAGGCAAAAAAGAAGCTGGCAGAGGCCAACCTCCGTCTGGTGGTCAGCATCGCCAAACGGTATGTGGGCCGCGGGATGCAGTTCCTGGATCTGATCCAGGAGGGGAATCTGGGACTCATAAAGGCAGTGGAAAAATTTGAATACCGGAAGGGCTATAAGTTCAGTACCTATGCCACCTGGTGGATCCGCCAGGCCATTACCAGGGCCATCGCGGACCAGGCCAGGACCATACGGATCCCGGTCCATATGGTGGAGACCATCAACCGCCTGGTACGGGCCCAGAGACAGCTTCTCCAGACCCTGGGACGGGAGCCGTCTCCGGAGGAGGTGGCAAAGGAAATGGAGCTTCCGGTGGAACGGGTGCGGGAGATCATGAAGATCTCCCAGGATCCGGTGTCCCTGGAAACGCCCATCGGTGAGGAGGAGGACAGCCATCTGGGCGATTTCATCCAGGACGATCAGGTGACTGTACCGGCAGATGCGGCCACCTTTACCCTGCTCCATGAACAGCTGATGGAGGTCCTGGATACATTGACGGAACGGGAGCAGAAGGTGCTGAGGCTCCGGTTCGGCCTGGACGACGGGCGGCCAAGGACCCTGGAGGAGGTGGGACGGGAGTTCAACGTCACCAGGGAGCGGATCCGTCAGATCGAGGCCAAGGCCCTGAGAAAGCTCCGTCATCCCAGCCGCAGCAAAAAATTAAAGGATTATCTGGACGAATAGAAAATACAGACTGGAAGGAATGGAACAACGATGAGATTATCAGACCGTCTGGAAACGGTGGTTTCCATGGTAAGGCCGGCAGAGTCGGCGGCAGATATCGGCACAGACCACGGCCATGTGCCGGTGGAGCTGGTGAGAAGGGGGACCGTAAAGCGGGCCCTGGCCATGGACGTGCGGAAAGGCCCGCTGTCCCGGGCAGAGGAATCGGTGGCCATGGCGGGTCTGGAAAACAGGATCGAGACCAGGCTCTCCGATGGACTGGAAAAGCTGTCTCCCGGAGAGGCGGAAGCAGTGGTCATTGCCGGGATGGGCGGAGAGCTGATGATACATATCCTGGAGCAGGGACGCCACATGTGGGACTCTGTGGGACAATGGATCCTGTCGCCCCAGTCGGAGATCCCGAAAATGCGGAAATGGCTCTGGGACAACGGTTTCCCGGTGGAAAAAGAAGAGATGGTCTTTGAGGACGGGAAATTTTATACGATCCTTTCTGTGGGCAGGAAGAGAGAGGATGATCGGGAGGAGCGGCCGGAACGATTTTTTTATTACAGCCAATATCTGATCGATGCAAAGGATCCTGTTTTTCTGAAATATTTAAAGGAAGAGGAAGAAAAGCTCTGCTCCCTGGCAGAAAGCCTGGGTCCTCTGGGCGCACACTCGGAGCGGGCCGCCGCAAAGAAGCGGGAAGCAGAAGAGGATCTGCGGTATAACCGGGAGGTACAGAATGAGATGCAGTGAGATCATAAATATACTGGAGGAGCTGGCGCCCCATCGTATGGCCTGTGAGTGGGACAACCCGGGGCTTCTGGCGGGAAGGAAGGAGAAGGAAGTAAAGAAGCTCCTTCTCTGTGTGGATGCCGATGATGAGGCAGTGGCTCTGGCTGTCCGGCAGGGGGCAGATATGATCGTAAGCCATCATCCGCTGATCTTCAGATCCATAAAGCGGGTGACCGATGAGGACTTCATCGGCCGGCGGCTGGTGGAGATGATCCAGTCGGATCTTTCCTATTTTGCCATGCACACCAATTTTGATTCTGCCCCCGGCTGCATGGCGGACCTGGCGGCAGAACGGATCGGGATCTGCGGCGGAGAGCCGCTGGAAGCCATGGGAGAGGAGAATGGGGTCCTTTATGGGATCGGAAAGACAGGCAGCCTTGAGACTCCTGTGACGGGAATGGAGCTGGCCCGCCGGGTAAAGGAGACCTTCGGCCTGCCCTTTGTGACGGTTTATGGAGAGGGGCTGTGGGAAAAGGAGCTGGTGGTACGGGCGGCTGTCTGCCCGGGATCCGGAGGCAGCACCATCCAGGCGGCCCTGGAAAAAGGGGCCCAAGCGCTGATCACCGGGGACATCGGCCACCATGCAGGCATCGACGCGGCAGCCCAGGGACTGATGATCATTGATGCCGGCCATTACGGCCTGGAGCATATTTTTATGGACTATATGGAGGGATACCTGAGACAAAGACTGGGAGACCAGATACAGATTTTAAAAATGCCGGTTCATTTCCCGGCGGCAGTGGTGTAGGATAGGAGGTCTGCTTATGATGATCAAGGTTCATGCATGCGGAAAGACCAGAGAATACCCGGAGGGGACGCCGCTCTTTACAGTGGCGGAGGAGTTCCAGCCGGAGTTCCAGGAGGATATCCTGCTGGCCCGGGTCAACGGGAAGCTGAAGGAGCTCCACAAGACGCTGACGAAGGAGTCCCAGATCGAATTTCTGACCTTTCAGGATCCGGTGGGGAAAAAGACGTATGAGCGAAGCGCAGTTTTGGTAATGCTGAAGGCCTTTTATGATGTGATCCCCAGGGAAAAGATCAAAAAGGTCCAGATGGATTTCGCCCTGGGAAACGGGATCTATGGAGAACTGGAGGGCGACGTGGCCCTGACGGAAGAGCTCCTGGACCGGGTGAAGGAGGAGATGCACGTTCTGGTGGAGCGAAAGCTGCCGATCGTAAAGCGCAGCGTCAACACCGATGAGGCAGTGGAGCTGTTCGGCCGCCACGGGATGCATGATAAGGAGCAGCTCTTCATGTACCGGCGGGCGTCCAGGGTCAATATTTACAGCATTGAAAAATTTGAGGATTATTTTTACGGATACATGGTGCAGAATACAGGGTATGTGAAATATTTTGACCTGATCCCATATCACTCCGGATTCCTGCTCCTGCTCCCGGAAACGAAAGCTCCCCGGAAGGTGGAGAAAAGCAGAAACCATGAAAAGCTGTTCCAGGTGCTGAGGGATTCTTACCGCTGGAGCGATTGCCTGGAGGTCCCCAATGTGGGAACCTTAAACCGGCTGATCTCGGAAGGAAAAGCGGCGGATCTGATCCTGATGCAGGAAGCACTCCAGGAAAAGACCATCGGCAATATTGCCGAGCAGGCGGCAAAGGCCGGGGACAAGAGACTGGTGATGATCGCCGGACCGTCCTCCTCTGGAAAGACCACCTTCAGCCACCGTCTGGCCACCCAGTTCCGGGCCCTGGGCTATACGCCCCACCCCATTGCTGTGGATAACTATTTCAAGAACCGGGAGGATTATCCCAGGGATGAAAACGGGAAGCTGGACATGGAGGCCCTGGAATGTGTGGACATTGAAAAATTCAATGAGGACATGAATGGTCTTTTAAACGGCAGGCTGGTGGAGATCCCCAGATTTAACTTTGTGACCGGGACCAGGGAATACAATGGAGATTTTTTAAAGCTGGGAAAGAACGATGTGCTCATCGTCGAGGGGATCCACTGCCTCAATGATAAGCTCAGCTATTCCCTTCCGGCAGAAAGCCGGTTTAAGATCTATATCAGCGCCCTGACCCAGCTGAACGTGGACGAGCATAACCGGATCCCCACGGCAGACGGGCGGATCATCCGCCGCATGGTGCGGGATGCCAGGACCAGGGGGACCTCGGCTCTGGAGACCATCCGCCGCTGGTCGTCGGTGCGCCGGGGCGAGGATAAGAATATCTTCCCCTTCCAGGAGCAGGCAGATGTGATGTTCAACTCAGCGCTGGTCTATGAGCTGGCGGTGCTGAAGCTGTATGCGGAGCCCCTTTTATTCAGCATCCCCAGGGATGTGCCGGAGTACGACGAGGCAAAGCGGCTGCTGAAATTCCTGGATTATTTCCTGGGGATCGACAGCGAGATCATCCCCAAAAACTCCATTATCCGGGAGTTTATCGGAGGAAGCTGCCTGAAGGTATAAAGGGATAGAAGAAAATGCCAGAACGGCGGTATGGACATACGAAAAAAATTGTGGTATAGTAAGGAGGTTCTGAGTAAGACAGATGGTCGCTGCTGCATGACCGAAAGGATGCAGGAGAGGAAAGTCCGGGCTTCAAAGGGCAGGGTGCCAGATAACGTCTGGCGGAGGCGACTCCAGGGACAGTGCAACAGAAATAAACCGCACGGCTTGCCGTGTAAGGGTGGAAAGGCAGTGTAAGAGACTACCGCCTCGCTGGTAACAGAGAGGGCACATGTAAACCCCATCCGAAGCAAGGCCGAACAGGGAGCATAAGGCGGCCCGTCTGCTCCCGGGTAGGCCGCTTGAGCTGTCTGGCGACAGACAGCCTAGATAGATGACCATCCAGGACATAACCCGGCTTACAGTCTTGCTCAGAGCCTTATAAAAGACCGGTGTCAGACCGGCGGAGAATCCCGTTTCCGGGATTCTATTTTTATCCAACAAAAGCAACATTTTTACAGGAGAGCATTCAATGAGTACAAAAATAAAACGGGCGCTTTTCCTTCTGCTGGCCTTTGCCGTTCTCTGTGCAGGGTGCAGCAGAAAGGAGGAAACGGCAAAAGAAGAGAATCCCAAGATCCGGGAGCAGATGGCCCTGGCAGAAAAGTATCTGGGCGAGCAGAAGTTTGATGAGGCCATCGAGGCGCTTCTTGAGGCAGTGGAGCTGGATCCGGAGGATGTGGACGTCTATCTGAAGCTGAGCGAGATCTATGCGGACCAGGAAATGGATATGGAAGCCATGGATATCCTGGAACAGGGCTGGGAGGCATCCCAGGACGAGGCCCTGCGGGACCGGTACGTGGAAGTGTGTACGGAATATGCGGAGAAGTATTTTAATGACGAGGAGTTTGACAGCGCCATTGAAGCCTACGACCGGGCCATTGCCGCAGATGAGACCTGCAAAAAAGCGTATCTGGGACTCCACCAGGTCTACCTGTATCTGGAGGAGTACGACAGCGCCGACGTGGTGCTGGAGGAAGGCTGTCTGGTTACCGGCGATAAGGAGCTGGAGGAGATCCGGTTCAAGAGCCTGACGGAGCTGGGGCAGAAATTTGTGGAGGAGGAGAATTACGAGTATGCCATTCCCTGTCTGGAAAACCTCCTGGAGGCAGGCCGGGGCGATGACAATACCCGCCTTGCCTTAAGCAATGCCTATGCGATGATGGAGGAATATAAGAAATCCATCGAGATCCTGGAGAATCTGGAAAACAAAGAGGATCCGTCCATACAGAGCAGCCTTGCCACGGCCTATGCCCGTTATGGAGAGCAGTGCTTTAATGAGGGAAATACGGAGGAGGCAGTTACATACCTGACAAAAGCCAGGGAGCTGTCCCCGGATACCATGGATATTTATGTGACCATGATCGCCCTTCATATGGATTCCGGTGATCTGGCGGCAGCAAAGACCGTGGTGGATGAGGCAGTGGCCAAGTTCATGGATGCAGACGCTGCGGCAAACGAGCGGTTTGACGATCTGCTTTACGAGATCTCCGGTTATTATTCGGAAACAGAGGATATGGCCGCAGGCTTAAGCTTCTGGGAGAAGGCGGTGGCCTTAAAGCCGGATGATGAAAGCTACAAGGGCGAGCTGGAAAATTACAGGGCCACGGCAGCCGACGAGGCGGCCATGAAGGCTGGAGAGCTCCTGGAAAACGGAGACGGGCCTGGAGCCATGTCTTACTTCAAGAGGGCCTATGTTTTATCGCCTGCCAGCATCGTTCCGGGCTTTTTATCCAATGAAAACGGAACGTATTACCTCAATGAGGACGGTACCTTCCGGACCGGCTGGTACGACGCGGGAGACGGCGATATTTATTACTTTAATCCTGCCCAGGGAGCGGCCTACGGCTGTTCTGTCATGGGATGGCAGAACCTGGACGGCAGCGAATATTATTTCATGGATGACGGCCGTCTGCTGACCAATGAGGAGACTCCGGACGGATTCATGGTGGGTCCGGACGGAAAGAAGATCGGAACGGTCCCCACAGAAGAGGAGACAGAGGAGGAGACCGAGCCGGAGGCAGAAGAAGAGACTGAGAGCGGCCAGGAGAGCGAAGGCCAGGAGGAGACCTCCCAGGAGACGAAGCCGTCCGGTTCTGGAACCCACAGCGGCAGTCTTAAGCTGAATCCGGAGCTTTTAAATAAAGCCAGGGAGGGAAGCGGAGCCTATGCGGTCAAAAAGGAAGAGCTTTTCTCCGGCGCAGAAGGCGTAAGCCTCACCTTAAATGATGTTTATAAATGCATGAGCCAGTATGGGATGCAGGTCCAGTGGATCCTGGAGGAATCCACCTACGAGCTGGGTATGGGAGATATGGTGATCTGGGTATTCCCGGGCCAGAGCCTGGCCGGAGACGGCGTGGTGGTAAAGGATGCGGAGGAGTACAGGGAATCCCTGCGGAACAAGACACTTCCGGAGGGCACCACCTTTGCAGTCCAGTTTGACGCCAGGGCCACAGGTACCAATGAAACAGTGGATATTGAAAAGATCCGCGAGATCAATGGCCAGTAAATAAAGAAAAGACGTTTTCTGTTCCATGAAAATGGAGGAAAACGTCTTTTTTGTCATAGGACAGCCGGCTTATAAGTGATCCAGGATCAGAGAGAGTCCGGAGACCATCAGAAGGACAGTCACTGACAGCCTGGCTGTCCGCTCCGGCAGCCGTCTGTGGAAAAAGATCCCGATAAAGAGTCCCAGGACCATAAAGGGAGCCAGACAGAGGGCTGTTTTTGCAGCCTCCAGGGTCAGGATCCCTGTGGATCCATAGAGGAACAGGCGGAAGGTGTTTTCTGCCAGAAAAACCATACAGTTGTTGGCCCGGAACTGGCTCTGGTCTCCGGCGGTACGGCTCACATAGGCCACAAGAAGGGCGCTGACGCCAAAAAGCCCGCAGAGGATACCGGAGAGGAGTCCTATGATCACCAGAAGAGCCGGGGACGCGCTTTTTTCAGAGCCGGGGGTTCCGGATCCAGAGGCTTTCCGTTCCCTTAAAAACATTTCCAGACCTAAGAATACCACCACAAAGCCAAAAAGGATCTTAATGGTCCTGGCATCTCCGGTCTTCAGAAAGAACACCCCTGGTATGGAGCCGGCGATCACCAGGAGGCTCAGAGGGATCCAGATCTTTGGCCGGATCCCATTCCGTTCCGTCCAGGCGATCCACAGATTGGAGGGGTAGCCCAACAGCAGATCCACTGGAGAAATATTTACATTATCAGTAAAAAATCCTGCCAGGGTGCCGAAGACCAGGGTGTTGGCAAAGCCGCACATGCCTTTTACCATATAGGCCGCCGTGACGGCCAGAAAAACAGGGATGGTCAGCATGGCCTAGCTGTGCTTCTCGTCACAGTACTGGCAGCGGTAGACTTCCTTTTCTTTATCAGCCAGATAGAAGATATGGGGAAGCTCCTGCTCCACGGATGTGATGCACCGGGGATTCTTGCAGTGGATCACGTTGACAAGACGGTCGGGAAGGCTTAAGCAGCGCTTTTCCACGATCCGCTCGTCCCGGATGATGTTGACGGTGATGGTGTGGTCGATATAGCCCAATACGTCCAGGTCCAGGGAATCCAGAGGTCCCTCGATCTTTATGATGTCTTTTCTCCCCATCTTGCTGCTCCGGGCGTTTTTGATGATGGCCACGGTGCAGTCCATTTTTCCCAGTCCCAGATATTTATAGATCTCCATGCTCTTTCCGGCCTGGATGTGATCTAAAACAACGCCTTCTTTGATGCCGCTGATATTTAACATGGTTTTTCCACCTCCAGTAAAGTCATGATCAGAGCCATACGTACATAAACGCCGTACTGGGCCTGCTTAAAATAGGCGGCTCTGGGATCGTCGTCCACCTCCACGGAGATCTCGTTGACCCTGGGAAGGGGGTGGAGTACGAACATATCGGGTTTTGCCAGCTTCATTTTTTCCTGGTCAAGGATATAGCAGTCCTTCATGCGGATGTAATCCTCTTCGTTGAAGAAACGCTCTCTCTGGACTCTGGTCATGTACAGGATATCTAACTCCTCCATAGCGTCATCCAGGTTGGTGGTCTCACGGTAGGGGATGTGGTTGGCGTCCAGGACGTTTTCCTTGATGTAATCGGGCACCTTAAGCTCCGGCGGAGAGATCAGTACGAAACGGATCCCCGGGTAGCGTACCAGGGCGTGGATCAGGGAGTGGACCGTACGGCCAAATTTCAGATCGCCGCAGAGGCCCACAGTCATGTCCCCCAGGCGTCCCTTTAAGCTTTTAATGGTCAGAAGGTCGGTCAGGGTCTGGGTGGGATGCTGGTGGCCGCCGTCTCCGGCATTGATCACAGGGATGGAAGATTTGGAGGCCGCCACGTATGCGGATCCCTCTTTGGGGTGGCGCATAGCGCAGATGTCAGCGTAGCAGGAGATCACGCGGATCGTATCGGAAACACTCTCGCCTTTGGCCGCAGAGCTGGAATCAGCCGAAGAAACGCCGAGGACGCTGCCGCCCAGGCTCAGCATGGCGGATTCAAAGCTCAGCCGTGTTCTGGTGCTGGGCTCAAAAAAAAGAGTCGCCAGCTTTTTGCCGTCACATACGTGGGCATATTTGGAGCGATTCTTTTCGATGTCGGATGCCAGGGATAATAACTGATCAGTCTCTTCGACGGAAAGATCCAGAGGACTCAGTAAATGTCTCATGAAATATTCTCCTTTCATTGATCCCGGGCCGGAAAGCTGCCGACGGACAAGGCCGCGCCGGGTCCTTGGCATTCTGGCCCTGGTACCCTCATTATAACGGATAGCCAGGGGAAATTCTACATTTTTTTCAAAAATATGTTATAATATCCTCAAATGAAAATTTAAGTGGATGGAGAGACCAATGAGAAAAACCATGGAGCAGATCGTAATAGAAGGCCAGGCTGCCAGATGCGGGAGCCTGGAGGAGCTGTATCTTTTATGGCAGATGATGCAGCAGATGGAGGAGGAGCCCTTTGGGAGCACATGCTATGAGGAGATCGACCCCAGGAGCTTTCATATAGACGGCGCTGTGTCCCCGGAGCATTACGACGGGACTCTTTTCGTACTGAAGGAGACCAGCATGAAAAAGCAGATCAGAAAGGGCCAGACCATGCCGGTGGTCTCCGATGTCCGGAGAGACCTGCGGACAGGCAGGAGCCCGTCGGGGGAAGTGGAGTACCTGTCTTATCTGAGGGGGATGAAAAGGATCCTGGACGGAGGATCCGCGTCCGGCGATAAAGCCCCTCTTTTGAAAACGGCGGTGATCTACGTGAATAAGAGGGGAGGAAAGGGCGCAGCCGATGATATCAGCATGGATTACGGATTTTATTATTCGGAATTTCTGAAGCGGCAGATCCAGCTCCTGGAGCCCAGGACCATCATCTGCTGCGGCGAGGACATTTTCCGTCTGGTGGCCATGGAGGTATTCCAGAATAAGAAAACGAAGAAGAACCAGGAGACCTATATGAAATGGAAGGACGTGGTGGCTGGCGATATCCTGCCGGCAGACCGCCGGTTTAAGCCTGTAAAGGATCTGGCCAAGGCCGATATACAGGTGATCCGCATGTGGAACCCGGCGTACCGGGTCAACAACGGCCAGTACGTATCCCTGGAGGAATACCTGCGGGAATTCCAGAGACGCACGGAGGGCGCAAAAATTTGTAAGAATTGTTAAGCAATTCTCTATATCCAATGGGACATGGTTTTTATATAATGATAACAGGCATATAGAAAGAAATATAAGGAGAGGGATGCGCGTGGAAGCAGAGAAAAAGCGGGAAGTGGTGATCCGGGTACGGGATCTCTATAAGGTATACCGCATGGGCGATACGAAGGTCTATGCGTTAAACGGTGTGGATCTGGATATCCGCCGGGGAGAATTCTGTGCCATTACAGGCCCCTCGGGTTCTGGAAAATCCACACTGCTGAACATGCTGGCCGGTCTGGAGCACCCTTCTAAGGGAGAGATCGTCATTGCCGGAAAGCATATAGAAAAGCTGAACGAGAAGCAGCTTGTGACGTTCCGGCGGGAGCGGGTGGGTTTTATCTTCCAGTCCTATAACCTGATCGCCACCATGGACGCAGTGGAGAATGTGGCCCTTCCCCTGTCCTTCCGAGGGATGGGAAAGGCCAGGCGGGCCAAGCGGGCCAAGGAATATCTGAAACTGGTGGGCCTGGAAAGATTCATGACCCATATGCCCAACCAGATGTCCGGCGGACAGCAGCAGCGGGTGGGCATCGCCAGAGCCCTGGCGGTGGATCCCCAGATCATTTTTGCAGACGAGCCCACAGGAAACCTGGATTCCAAAACCACCATGGAGGTCTTAAAGCTGATGCAGACCATTGTGCGGGAACGGAACCAGACTCTGGTGATGGTGACCCATGACAACAATCTGGCCACCTATGCGGACAGGATCATCAAGATCATTGACGGAAAGATCGTCAGCATTGAAGAAAACCATAAAGAAGCGGACCTGGAAGCGGCCCGGGAGGAAGGGGCCCAGAAAAATAAGGACTGTAAGGAGGCGGCCCGGGAGGAAACGCCCCAGAAGAAAATGACAGAGGAAAAAGAAAGCGGGGAAAATCTATGAGAGAGCGGTTAAAGCGGATATTTATTTTATTTATGGCAGCGGCGGTGCTTCTGGGGGCGGCGCCCTCCACAGCCTTTACAGCCCTGGCAGACGAGAAGGAGACGGAGAACGAGGATCTGGAGATCCCCAAGGTCTTCCATAAGGATGACGATAATGAAGTGGTGCGCATCGTGATCGGGAAAACTCCCTCCATCACCATCGGAAAATCTTCCACTATCTCCATTGCCGTAAAAAATACCACCGATACAGACTGGCTGGAGAGTGAGATCTGGATCGCGCCGGAGGCCGATTACCAGGGATATTACGACGAGATCGAGGACGAGGACGGCGAGATCATCAAGACCATGAACGCCACCTACCCCTTTGAGATCACCGACAGCCTGAATAAGCACTATAAGATCGGCCACATCAACGCAGGGGCTAAAAAGACCGTAAACCTGCGGGTCAATGTAAAAAAGAACCTGAAGGAAGGCTATTATCCTGTAAAGCTGTATATTTCCAAGCGTTCCAGAGGCGAGGACGGTATGTCGGGCGAGTTCCAGAAGACCGTCATGGTATGGGCAGAGACAAAGGAGGCGTCTTCCACCTCTGAATCCGATGAGTCCAGCACCGAGCCCATCGGCTTTGCCCTGGGAGAGAACCAGTCCACACCCCAGGCAAACTACAATGAGGTCATGAATTTTAATATGAACCTCAGGAACACAGGCTACAAGACCGCCTATGACGTGCGGGTGGAAATGGAGCTTTCCGAGGATATCACCAAGTTCCCCTTTGAGATCAACGATGGAAACTATGACCGCTGGATGAACAATATAAACCCGGACCAGACCGTGGAGGTGCCGTACAGCATGGCCATCCGGGAGGAGGCAAAGAGCGGCTATTATCCCATTAAGTTCAAGATCCGGTACAGGGAAGAGGAAAACGGGGCGTTCTTAACGCCGGTGGAGGATACCTTTTATGTGCGGGTCATCGGAAAGGACGAGGAGGACGAGCTTTCCGACGACGCCGGAGAAAACGAAAGGACCAAGGCACGTATCATCGTGGACAGCTTTGAGACGGATCCGGCCAGGATCCTGGCGGGTCAGGATTTTACGCTGAAGGTGAAGATGAAAAACGCATCCAGCGACATTACGGCCTCCAATATCCTTTTCACCTTTGAACCGGAGGCAGTGGAAAACAGTCCTGTGTTCACCACGGCCAACGGCTCCAACTCGGTGGTGGTCAACAGCCTGGCTCCCGGAGCGTCGGAGGTGCTGACCATGAAATTCACCTCCAGCCCCAGCGCCGAGCAGCGGGCCTATAACATCACCATTACAGAGCAGTACGACAGCCCGGAGTTTAAAAATGCCAAGGAGACGGTGAAGATCGCCGTGGCCTTAAAGCAGGAGGCCAGGCTCAATACGGGAACCATCGAGGTCATGCCCGATTCCATCGAGGTGGGGACCGAGACCAACATCATGTTCCCCATCAACAACACGGGAAAGGTGACCCTTTATAACGTGACCGCCATTTTTGAAGCGGATTCCATCCAGCGGGCGGAGAGCTATGTGGGCAATATAAAGCCCGGAGAGAGCGGCAACGTGGATGTCATGGTCGCCGGAGCCGCCCCGACCATGGACGAAGGGAAGATCCGCCTTACCATTACATACGAGGACGAAAACGGCGTGGTGACGCCGGTGGAGAAGGAGGTCCAGCTTTTTGTGACAGAGCCGGTGATCATGGACGATCCGTCCATGGACGTGGGAAATATGGACATCCCGGAGCCGGAGCCCACGAAAATGGAGCTTCTTAAGAAATATGCCGTTCCCCTGGGAGCCGCAGCCGCCGTCCTTCTGATACTGGTCGTTGTTCTTATCAAACGGAAAAAGAAGAAAGCGGGAATGGACGATGAAATTCTCTGATCTGCTCCGGATGAGCATTAACAATCTGAGACGAAGAAAGCTGAGGACCGGTCTTACGGTCCTTGGCGTCGTGATCGGAACTGCCTCCATCGTAGTCATGGTCTCCCTGGGCATCGGCCTTAAGGAGATCACAGTGGAGCAGTACGAGTCCTCGGGGAGCCTCACAAAGATCCAGGTGTACCGGAATTACGGCATGGGTGGTTCGGAAAACGAGGAGGACGGCTTTATTACTGATAAGACCATCGAAAGCTTTAAAGCGATCCCCCATGTGAAGGCCGTCTCCCCGGTGCTCTCCACCTATGTGCAGATGCGCCAGGGCGCGTACGAAGGCTCCTCCAGGATCGAGGGCTTAAGCCGCGAGGCCCTGGAGGAGATCGAGCTGGGGGAGGGACGGCTTCCGGATCCGTCCTCCGGCACCATGGAGCTGGTGGTGGGTCCCATGGTCGCCCAGAACTTCTGGGAGGCCAAAACAGGAAAAGGCTTCTGGGAGACGGGAGAGCAGCCGTCGGTGGATCTTTACGGAAAGCCGTTTTTTACCATGTTCCAGAGCTCCGGAGCCGAGGAAAGCGGCAAGCAGAAAAAATATGTGTTTCCTGTCAGCGGACTTGTAAAAAGTGATACTGACGAAAACGGAAATCCGATGTATAATGAATACAGCTATGGCATATACGCGGACGTGGAGACCCTGAAGACCCAGTTAAAGCGTATCTATAAAAAGAACCCGATCCCCGGGCAGCCCGTCAATAAAAAGGGAAAGCCCTATAACTATTACGTTTATGACAACGCGTATGTCTATGTGGACGATATGAACAACGTCATGGAGGTGCAGGCGGCTGTAACGGATATGGGATATGAGGCCCACAGCAGCATGCAGTGGCTGGAGCAGGCCCAGGAGCAGATGGATATGATCCAGGCGGTGCTGGGAGGCATCGGAGCCGTATCCCTTTTTGTGGCGGCCATCGGTATCGCCAATACCATGATGATGTCCATCTACGAAAGGACCAGGGAGATCGGCGTTCTGAAGGTGCTGGGGTGCGCCCTGGGAGACATCCGCAGCATGTTCCTCATTGAAGCCGGATTCATCGGGCTCATGGGCGGAGCGGCCGGGCTTTTGTTAAGCTACGGCGTTTCCAGCCTGATCAATAAATTTCTCGGTTCCGGGCTCATGGGCATGGGCGGAGGCGGCGGGGATATTTCCCGCATCCCCATGTGGCTTTCGGCGGCGGCCGTGGGCTTTGCCATTGTCATCGGCATGCTGGCAGGACTGTTCCCGGCCTTAAGGGCCATGAAGCTGAGCCCTCTGGCAGCCATCAGAAACGAATAGGCAGGAAAAGGAGGCATCTATGGAGAATTTTATTTATTCCATCCCCACCACCATTTATTTTGGGAAGGGGCAGATCGAACACGTGGCCCAGGCGGTGCGTCCCTACGGGAAGAAGGCGCTGATCGTCTATGGCGGGGGAAGCGTGAAAAAGAACGGTATTTTTGACCGTGTGACAGAGATCCTTGAGCATGAAGGCATTGCATGGGAAGAGCTGGGGGGCGTGGAGCCCAATCCCAGGATCGAAACAGTGAGAAAGGGCGCAGAGCTCTGCAAGGCTGGAAATATCGAAGTCGTTCTCCCCATCGGCGGCGGCTCCACCATCGACTGTGCCAAGATCATTGCCGCCGGTGCCCTTTATGACGGCGACGCCTGGGACCTGGTACTGGACGGGAAGAAGATCCAGGCAGCCCTTCCTATCGTTGCGGTCCTTACCCTGGCGGCCACCGGCTCGGAAATGGACACGGCGGCCGTGATCTCCGATATGGCCTCCAACAATAAGCTGGGGACCAAGAGCGAGCATATCCGTCCAAAGGCGGCCATTATGGACCCCTCCTACACAGAGACCGTCAACGCCTGGCATACAGCCGCGGGCACGGCGGATATCATGTCCCATATCCTGGAATCGTATTTCTCCAATGCCGAGGGATATATGCAGGACCGCATGGCCGAGGGGCTCCTTAAGACCTGTATCCAGTTCGGGATCCGGGCGGTGGAGCATCCCGATGATTATGAGGCCCGGGCCAATCTCATGTGGGCTGGAAGCTGGGCGATTAACGATTTTCTGAAGCTGGGAAAGCTGGTTCCCTGGTCGGTCCACCCCATGGAGCATGAGCTGTCGGCGTATTACGATATCACCCATGGAGCCGGTCTGGCGATCCTGACGCCCCACTGGATGCGCCATGTATTAAACACCAGGACGGTGGAAAAGTTCCGTACCTACGGCGTCAACGTCTGGGACGTGCCGGCGGATCTGCCGTCTATGGAGGCGGCAGAGCTGGCCATCAAACGGACGGCCGATTATTTTAAGGCCCTGGGGCTTCCGTCAAGGCTGTCCGAGGTGGGGATCGACGAAAAATATCTGGAGATCATGGCAGAAAAGTCCGCATCCCGCATGAAGGGAACGTATGTGGAGCTGACGAAGGATGAGATCCTCCAGATCTTTAAGGAAGCCATGTAGGCGGAAGGGAGAAACCATATGAACGTACTGGATCATGAAAAGCTGCATCAGAAATATTTTGAGGAACTCTCCAGGATCCCCAGGGCTTCCTTTAAGGAGGAACGGGTATCAGACTACCTGGAGGACTTTGCCAGGACCAGAGGCCTGGACTATAAAAGAGATACCATCGGCAATGTGGTGATCTATAAGCCGGCGTCTGCGGGCTATGAGGACCACGGCGCGGTGATCCTCCAGGCACATACAGACATGGTCTGCGAAAAGAATGCGGACTGCACCCATGATTTTGACCGGGATCCCATTGATCTTTACATTGAAAACGGGATCTTAAAGGCCAGAGGCACGACCCTGGGAGCCGACGACGGCATGGGCTGCGCCTACATGCTGGCGCTTCTGGATATGGATACTCCCCACCCGGCCCTGGAATGTGCCTTTACAGTCCAGGAGGAGGTAGGCTTAAACGGGGCCTTTGCGTTAAAGCCGGAGTATTTTACGGCGAAAAAATATGTGAACCTGGATTTCGGCGGACGCGGAAAGGGAACGTGCACCACCAGCGCCGGAGGCGAGATGGTGGGCCTTAAAAAGCCTGTGGAATATGAGGACTGTGCCCTTCCGGCCTACCGTCTGTTCATCACAGGCTTAAAGGGAGGCCATTCCGGAAGCTGCATCATCCTGGAGCTGGGCAATTCCTTAAAGATTTGCGGACGGATCTTAAAGGAGATCTCCGGAAGCTCGGATCTTCGGATCGTAAGCCTGGACGGCGGCTTAAAGAACAACGCCATTCCCAGGGAATGCGAGGCTGTGTTTGCCAGCGGAGCGCCCAGGGAGCAGATCGAAAGGGCCATGGAGTCCATAACGGCTGAGATCCGGAATGAGCTGAAATTCCAGGAGCCGGAGCTTTCAGTGACACTGGAGACGGCTGCCTGCACCAGGGCCATGAGCGAAGAGACCAGCGCAGACCTGGTGGATCTTATGTACCTCCTGCCCACGGGACTCCGCCACAGGAGCCTTCAGATCGAGAACCTTCCGGTGGCGTCAGAAAACCTGGCGTCTGTACGGTGTAAGGAGGATTATGTGGAGTTCCAGTATTCCCTCCGGGCAGAAAAAATGTCCTGGCGGGACCAGATGGAAAAGGAACTGTGCATCCTGGCCGGTATCTACGATATGACCGTGGACGTATACAGCAAGTTCCCGTCCTGGGAATTCAATCCGGATTCAGCCCTCAGAAATACGCTTTTAAAGGCATATAAAGAGGTGAAGGGGACGGAGATGGAGCTTCTGGCCACCCACGGCGGCCTGGAGTGCGGAGTGTTCTGCGACATGATCCCGGGCCTTGATGTGGTGACCCTGGGAGCCGAGACCGACGGCGCCCATACGCCCCAGGAGCAGATGAACCTGAAGTCCTTTGACCAGACCTTTGAGGTTCTGAAGAACCTCCTGGAACGCTTATAAACGGTCATGGGAACGACTCTTCTGCCGGGAAACATTCCTTATATGGAAAATAAAAATATGTAAAAGCACCTGGAAAGCCGCCTGAGCATAAGATAGATTAATAATGCTCTAAGGTGGCTTTCTTTGAAGACGTTTTTGCAGCCATTAACAGCCAGGGAAGAAAGAGAGTACCTCCGGCAGTACAAAGAGGGTGACCGGGAGGCAAGGAACGTGCTGATCAGCCGGAACATGCGTCTGGTGGCCCATGTCATAAAAAAATACCAGAATTCCGGCTATGAGACCGAGGATCTTCTGTCTGTGGGGACCATCGGCCTCATCAAGGCGGTGGATTCCTATAATATGGAGAAGGGCTCGAGACTGGCCACCTACGCGGCCAGGTGTGTAGAGAATGAGGTCCTGATGCTTTTCAGGGCCGGGAAAAAATTTTCCAAAGAGGTCTCTATTTATGACCCCATCGGTACCGACAAGGACGGCGAGACCGTGAGCCTCATGGATATTCTGGAGATGGAAGGGAAGGAGGCAGTGGAGCAGGTCATCCTGAAGGAGGATGTGAGAAAGCTTTACGAGGCCTATGAACAGAATCTGAAAGATACCGAAAAGACCGTGATCCGTCTGAGATACGGCCTTTTCGGCTCTAAGGAGCACACCCAGAGGGAGATCGCCGGGCAGCTGGGGATCTCCAGGTCCTACGTCTCAAGGCTCGAGAAAAGGGCGGTGGAGAAACTGCGCGAGGAATTCCAAAGGGATGGGTATACGGCGTAGGGGCGGTTTACAGGGCTCCGCACAGGACATAGGCCAGGGTCCCCACGGCTCCGGAGCCCAGGATGATGGAGACGGCCCCCACCTTTCCGCGGAATCTTCTTAACAGAAACAGGGACCCGGCAAACAGTATGAGCTCAATGGGGCGCAGGGCTGCCAGGGAGATATTATAAAAGCTGGTGTTGAACAGTGCCAGCATCAGAATGGACATTCCGGCGGAGCCGATCATGGCAACCACCGCCGGGCGCAGGGCCGAAAGCACCGTCTGGACGCCGGAGAAGGAGCGGTATTTATAGTAAAAGTGGGCCAGGGTCAGACAGATGATGAAGGAGGGGATGATACAGCCCAGAGTGCAGAGGACTGCGCCCAGGGGACCTGCCAACCGGGTTCCCACAAAGGTGGAGGAGTTGATGGAGACCGGGCCCGGGGTCATCTCAGCAATGGTGATCAGATCCGTAAACTCAGCCATGGTCATCAGCTTGTGGACGTTTACGATCTGGTCCTGGATCAGCGGGATCGCGGCGTAGCCTCCGCCTACGGAGAACATGCCCACCTGGATGAAGGAGAAAAATAAGCTAATTAAAAGATTCATTTCCGGTTACCCCTTTCTTTTTATAAGACGTAAGGACCGCCTCTGTGATCCCGATGACAAGGCAGATCAGAATGATGATCATGGCGCTGACGCCGAAGAAATACGCTCCGCAGAAGGAGAGGACCATGAGGGACGTATAGAACACGGAATGGCTGTTCCAGACGTTTTTTGCCAGATTCCATGTGACGTCCAGGATCACGGCCGCAACGCCTGCCCGCATGACCTGGAGGGCGGCGGCAATATAGAGATTCTGCCGGAATTCTGTGTAAAAGACACAGATCAGGGAGATCACGAACATGGGCGGAAGGATGGTCCCCAGGACTGCGGCCAGGGAGCCGGGGATGCCCTGCATCCGGTAGCCGATGATCACAGAGGCATTGACCGGCAGGGGGCCGGGAGAGGACTGGGTGATGGCCGTGATGTCTAACATTTCATCCTCCTCCAGCCATTTCAGCTCTTCCACAAATTTTTTCTTCATAAGAGAGACGATGACGAAGCCGCCGCCAAAGGTGCAGGCGCTCAGGAGGAACATGGATTTAAAAAGGATCCACAGCTGTTCCAGGTTCTTTTTTTGTAACATGATGATTTCCTTTCCTGTTGTTTGATGAGGCCATTATATCCAGATTTTATAAGAAAGTAAAATTATATATATTGATATAACGATAAAAATACGTTATGATAAAAGGGAGGAGGGATGAGGAATGCTGGATTTTCGGATCGAAACGTTCCTGGCGGCCTGCCGGCATATGAACTTTACTGCGGCGGCGGAGGAGCTTCACATCACCCAGCCGGCGGTATCCCAGCATATCCGGTTCCTGGAAAAGAAATACGGCGCAGAGCTGTTTGTCCGGGATGGGAAGCGGCTGGAGCTGACCCGGGCGGGAGAGATCCTTAAACGGACCATGATCACCATGGAAAATGACCAGAGAGCCATGGAAAAACGGATGCGGGAGTCCGGGAACGCTGTAAGGACGCTGACCATGGGCGTGACCATGACCATTGGGGAATACGCGGTCACAGGGCCTCTGGCCCGGTATCTGAACCTCCATCCGGACGTGAATGTATGCCTGCGGTTCGGCAACACGGACCGGCTTTTGGAGGCGCTCCGGGCAGGGGAGATGGATCTGGCCTTAAGCGAGGGGTATATCCGGTCAGAGGAGTTTGATACGGAGCTGTTCCGCAGGGAGCGGTACATCCCGGTCTGCGCTGCCGGACATGCCCTTCCCGCTGGAAAACAGAAGCTTAAGGAGCTTCTTGGGGAGCGGCTGATCCTCAGGGAAAAGGGTTCCGGAAGCCGGAAGATCCTGGAAAGGAACCTGGCGGCCAGAAACCTTAAGATCAGCGACTTTATTCATTATGCCGAGGTGGAGAACATCCATACCATGGTGAGCCTGCTGGTCCGGGACTGCGGGATCGCCTTTTTGTACGAGGCTGCGGTGGAGCAGGAGATCCGGCAGGGGCTTTTAAAGGAGATCCGTCTGGAGGACTTTTCCATGGACCATGAATTTCTGTTTTTGTGGAACAAGGGCAGCGTTTTTTCCAGCGAGCTGAAGAAGCTCTGCGAGGAGTGGATCCAGCTGGACAAGGACGCTTCCGGCGGAAGATAATGCCGCTCCGGGACTGGAGACAGGTGATGAAATTTCAGAAGAAAGGGGAAAAGGAATGAGAGAAAGGGAATTTTACCTTCCATCCAGTGATGGAAACTCCAGGCTTCACTGTATGGAATGGCTGCCGGACGGGGAGATCCTGGGAGCCGTACAGATCGTCCACGGGATGATGGAGCATACAGGGCGCTACCGGGAAACGGCAGAATGGCTGGCAGACCGGGGGATCGCCGTCTATGGCCACGACCATCTGGGCCATGGAAGAACTGCGGCGGAAAAAGAGGATCTGGGATACTTTGGAGACAGGGATGGGGAGCTTTCATTGGTGAAGGACGTGCGCAGGCTGACGCTTTATGGAAAAAGGAGATACAGAGGAAAGCGGCTGTTCCTTCTGGGCCACAGCATGGGCTCATTTATGGTGAGGCGGACCCTGACCGTCTATGAGGACGGGCCCGACGGCGTGATCCTCATGGGGACGGGCTCCCAGCCGGAGGGAATGGTATTTGCCGGATGGTGTCTGGCGTCTCTGGTGAGCGCCATAAGGGGGAGCCGCAGCCGGAGCCGTCTGCTCCACGAGCTGTCCCTGGGAAATTATAACCGGAAATTCTGGCCGGTACAGACGGACCACGACTGGCTTACCAGGGATATGGAAAAGGCCAGGAGCTTTGAAGCAGATCCGTACTGCCAGTTCCTTTTTACTGCCGGGGCCTACCGGGATTTCTTCCGGGTGATCCTCATGGACCAGCGGGCAGAGCGGCTGGGAAGGATGCGGACGGACATGCCCCTTCTTCTGCTTTCCGGGGAGCGGGATCCGGTGGGAGAAAACGAAAGAGGCGTCAGAAAGGTGTATAAGCGGTTTTCAGATGCCGGCTGCCGGGATATTACCCTGGGCTTTTATAAGGACGCCCGCCATGAGCTGTTCAATGAGACCAACCGGGAGGAGGTACGGGAGGATCTTCTTTCCTGGATTCTGGGGCATCTGGAGGAACAGAATAGTTAAAACCAGGCCCGGGGCTACGGCGGGCCGGGTTCCCGGCAGCCAGTCGGGGCGTGACCGGAATACTGGCCGGGTGTCTGGGCGGAATCCCAGCCGGAGGGTGGATGGCTGAGAAGCCTGCCGGAAACGGGCTGGGATCCCCGCTGGGGCCCTGGCAGAAATAGGGCTTGAAATTCCGGCCAGTATCCGGTATAGTAAACGTAAGGTTCGATCTTTTTATTCTAAACCGGTTTCTATAAGAATCTGTATACACATCAAAAGCGGTCAGAGAATTCCCATGACGAAGATATGGATGACAAATTGAAAAAAACATAGAACTGTGGATGTATTCCGGAAAGAAGGGAAAGCAGGATTTGTTTGGAAAAGTGAATAGTATTTATCTCCAGGGCATGTGGGGGACCCAGGTGTCTGTGGAGGCGGATGTGAGCGGAGGCCTTCCCGGCTGGTCCTTTGTGGGATACCTGGCCTCTGAGGTGCGGGAGGCCCAGGACCGGGTCCGGACGGCCATCCGGAACCTGGGAGTGGAGCTGCCGCCCAGAAAGGTGACCATCAACCTTTCCCCTGCGGATCTGAGAAAGGAGGGAACGGGCTTTGATCTTGCCATTGCGGCGGCGATCCTGACGGCCTACGGGATCATCCCGTCCCCGGAGGAAACGTGGCTGTTTTTGGGGGAGCTGGGGCTGGACGGCCGGATTAAGGGGATCCCGGGAGCCCTTACCCTTACGGTCCGGGCCCGGGAGCTGGGGTTTACGCGGCTGTTCCTGCCAGAGGAGAATCTGGAGGAGGCGTCCATGATCCAGGGGATCGGCCTGGTGGGAGCTGGGGATCTTAAGAGCCTTATGGAGCTCCTTAAGGGAGCGGGTCCCATAAAGGAGTATGAGCGCCGGGAAAGGCCGGGAACAGACCCGGGCCAGGAGAAATACGCCGGGGATTTTTCAGAGGTCAACGGGCAGAAGGTTTTGCGGCGGGCGGCTGAGGTGGCAGTGGCCGGGATGCACAATCTCCTAATGATCGGCCCGGCGGGATCTGGAAAGACCATGGTGGCCCGGAGGCTTGCGACGATCCTTCCGGCAATGACCCAGGAGGAGCAGATCGAAATCTCAAAAATATACAGTGTCTGCAATCTTCTTAGCGGGGAGGAGCCTCTGATCCGGAGACGGCCTTTCCGGGCGCCCCATCATACGGTATCGGCCCAGGCCCTGACCGGCGGAGGGAGCCGGCCAAAGCCCGGGGAGATATCTCTGGCCACCGGAGGGATCCTGTTTCTGGACGAGCTTCCGGAAATGAGCCGGGGGGCCCTGGAGGCCCTGAGACAGCCTCTGGAGGAGCGCCAGGTCACCATTTCCCGGGTTTACGGAACGTGCAGCTATCCGGCTGATTTCCAGCTTGTGGCGGCCATGAATCCATGCAGGTGCGGACACTATCCGGACCTGTCCAGATGCACCTGTACCGCAGGGGAGGTGAGCCGATATCTGGGAAAGATCTCCGGGCCGCTCCTGGACCGGATGGATATCTGCGTGGAGGCCCAGGCAGTGACCTATGAGGAGATGGAGGGGAAGGCGGAAAATGAGAGTTCGGCATCCATCCGCGCCAGGGTAGAAGCGGCCCGGGCCATCCAGAGAGAGCGTTTCAAGGGGCTTTCCATCCGGTGCAACGGGGAGATGGGAGGAGGACAGATCCGCCGGTTCTGTCCACTTAATAAGGAAGAAAGTGAATTCATGGAGCATATTTTTTTCAGTCTGGGAATTTCAGTCCGGATGTACGGGAAGATCCTGAAGGTGGCCCGGACGGCGGCGGATCTGGACGGCCGGGAGCAGATCCTCACAAAGGATCTCAGCGAGGCCGTATCCTATGTGCGGATCCGGCAGCGGTACTGGAAAAACGGTTAGGAGGAGGATCATGACAGAAAAAGAATATCTTTATCTGCTCCTTCACGCAGCCGGGACCGGAGCAGTCACAGCCCAAAGGCTGTATGAACATTTTGGCAGCTATGAGCACATATGGAAGGCGGAAAAAAGGGAGCTGGAGCGGTCTGGGCTTTTAAGCCATGGAAGACTTTCCGGGCTTCTGGAAGCCCGGCTGCGGGAAGAAGAGCTCCGGGAGGACTTTGCAGCCCTGGAAAAAAGAGGGCTCCGGTTTATTGCCTGGTGGGAGGAGGGATACCCCGGACGGCTCCTTCCCTTCAGGGACCGTACGGCGGGGCTGTTCGTCCGGGGAACCCTTCCGGCAAAGGACCGGTTTACGGCGGCCATCGTAGGGGCCAGAAGCTGCACGGAGCTGGGCCGTCAAACCGCAGAGCGGCTGGCCTTCCGTCTGGCGGAGGCTGGCGTCCAGGTGATCAGCGGCCTGGCCCTGGGCATCGACGGAGCGGCCCATAAGGGCGCGCTGGAGGCGGGAGGGAAGACCTTTGCGGTCCTGGGCTGCGGAGCCGACCGGTGCTATCTCAGGGAAAACTATGGATTGTTCCATAAAATGGAAACACAGGGAGGCGTCCTGTCTGAGTTCGTACCCGGAACAAGCCCGCTTCCCATGAATTTTCCCATGAGGAACCGGATCATCAGCGGCCTTTCGGACGCAGTCATCCTGGTGGAGGCCAGGGAAAAAAGCGGCTCCCTGATCACTGCCGACCTGGCTCTGGAGCAGGGGAAAGAGGTATTTGCCGTCCCGGGGCGGATCACAGATCCCCTAAGCCGCGGCTGCAACCGGCTGATCCAGAACGGAGCCGCCGTCTGCCTGGGGCCGGAGGATGTGCTGGAGGCCTTTGGGATAAAATTTGAAAAAAAGACAAGGGCCGATAAAAAAACAGAAAAGAGGCTTGCAAAGAATGAAAATATGGTGTATAGTTTCTTAGATTCGCGGTCCGGAACCCTGGAAGAGATCATGGATGCGTGCGGCTTATCCGTCACGGAAACAATGGAATGTTTGCTGAAACTGGAACTGATGGGAATGGTCCAGGGGAACGGGGATCAATATTATTGCAGAAAGTTGTGAGGTTGGTATGGCCAGTAATCTTGTGATCGTAGAGTCTCCTGCAAAGGTGAAAACTATTAAGAAATTTTTAGGATCCAGCTATGAGGTGGACGCGTCCGGCGGTCATGTACGGGATTTTCCCAAAAGCCAGTTCGGCATTGATGTGGACAACGATTTTGAACCGAAATATATTACGATCCGTGGAAAGGGCGAGGTCCTTGCCAGGCTGAGAAAGGAAGTCAAGAAGGCCGATAAGATCTATCTGGCAACGGACCCGGACCGGGAGGGGGAAGCCATCTCCTGGCATCTGTTAAAGGCGCTGAAGCTGGATGAGGTGAAGGATAAAAAGGTATATCGGATCAGCTTCAATGAGATCACGAAAAACGCGGTGAAAACATCCTTAAAGGAGCCCAGAGCCATCGATATGAACCTGGTGGACGCCCAGCAGGCCAGGCGTATGCTGGACCGTATGGTGGGATACAGCATCAGCCCGATCCTCTGGGAAAAGGTAAAAAGGGGCTTAAGCGCCGGCCGTGTCCAGTCGGTGGCCCTGCGGATGATCTGCGACCGGGAGGACGAGATCGCGGCCTTTATCCCCGAGGAGTACTGGAGCCTGGAGGCGGGACTTAAGGCTCCGGGAGCCAGAAAGCCCATGACTGCCAGGTTCCACCACGACCAGAACGGAAGGACCGAGATCCGGAGCCGTGCTGAAATGGAGGAGATCCGGAGCTTTCTGGAGGGAAAGAAATTCCTGGTGGAAGAGATAAAAAACGGAGAGAGGACCAAAAAGCCCCCCATCCCCTTTACCACCAGCACCATGCAGCAGGAGGCCTCCAAGGCGCTGAACTTCTCCACCCAGAAGACCATGCGCGTCGCCCAGCAGCTGTATGAGGGTGTGGATGTAAAGGGTCACGGGACCATTGGTCTTATCACCTATCTGAGGACCGACTCCACCCGTGTGGCGGAAGAGGCGGATAAGACGGCCAGGGACTTTATTGAAGAACAGTACGGCAGCCAGTACGTTTCCCGGAGGGAGGGTGAAAAAAAGGCCTCCGGCAAGATCCAGGACGCCCATGAGGCCATCCGTCCCACCAACATCGCGCTGACGCCGGCGCAGGTGAAGGAATCCCTGTCCAGGGACCAGTTCCGCCTGTACCAGCTGATCTGGAAGCGCTTTGCCGCCAGCCGTATGGCAGCGGCCGTTTATGAGACCACATCGGTAAAGATCGGCGCAGGCGGAGTACAGTTTACCATGACGGCCTCCAGGGTGAAATTCGACGGCTTCATGTCGGTCTATATGGAGGCTGACGATAAGGAGGAAAAGAACCAGCTCCTGGCGAAGCTGGAAAAGGGACAGGAGCTGGAGCTGGTAAGCCTGGAGGACGCCCAGCATTTTACCCAGCCGCCGGCCCATTATACGGAGGCCTCCCTGGTAAAGGCCCTGGAGGAGCAGGGCATCGGACGTCCCAGTACCTATGCTCCCACCATCACCACGATCCTGTCGAGACGGTACATCACCAAGGAAAATAAGAACCTCTATGTGACGGAGCTGGGCGAGGTGGTAAACCGGATCATGAAGCAGTGCTTCCCCAGCATTGTAGACATTACCTTCACGGCGAATCTGGAATTTCTCCTGGACAGCGTGGGAGAGGGAAGCACCAACTGGAAGACCGTTGTAAGAAACTTTTATCCGGATCTCTGCGAGGCGGTGGAGGAAGCGAAGGAAACCCTGGAAACCGTCCATATTGCCGACGAGGAGTCCGACGAGCTGTGCGAGCTCTGCGGAAGGCGCATGGTCATCAAATACGGTCCCCATGGAAAGTTTCTGGCCTGTCCCGGCTTCCCCGAGTGCCGCAACACGAAACCGTATTTTGAAAAAACAGGAGTCCCCTGTCCAAAATGCGGAAAAGAAGTGGTCATTAAAAAGACGAAAAAGGGAAGGAAGTTTTACGGCTGCGAGGGAAATCCGGAATGCGATTTCATCTCCTGGCAGAAGCCGTCCAGGGAGAAATGTCCGGAGTGCGGAAGCTACATGGTCGAGAAGGGAAATAAGCTGGTATGCTCCAGCGAGCAGTGCGGTTTTGTGAAAAACAGACAAGACACCTAAGGGAAAACATGACTCCTTTATGAAATAAAGGATAAATTTTTCTTAATTAAACGAAAAAGTCTTGATATTCATGAAATATCGTGTTACAATTCTCGTGAAAGAACATTTTTGCTATACGATATTGTGAAGAGAAGGAGGTTTTCGGATAATGAGTGTGGAATTATTGGACAAGACCCGAAAAATTAACAAATTACTTCATAACAACAATTCTCACAAAGTGGTATTCAACGATATCTGTAAGGTGCTGAGTGAGATCTTACTGTCCAATATCTTGGTGATCAGTAAGAAGGGAAAGGTTCTTGGAGTGAGCATCTGTCCAGAGGTGGAGGAGATCCACGAACTGATCGAGGACAAGGTGGGCGGCTATATTGATAAAATGCTCAATGAACGTCTGTTAAGCGTACTTTCTACAAAAGAAAACGTAAATCTCGCCACACTGGGATTTGCAGAGGAAAATGTAAAGAAGTACCAGGCGATCATTACTCCCATCGATATTGCCGGAGAGCGTCTTGGAACCCTGTTCATCTATAAAGCTGATGAGCAGTACGACATTGACGATATCATTTTATGCGAGTACGGCACCACAGTGGTGGGCCTGGAAATGATGCGCTCCGTCAACGAGGAGAACGCGGAGGAGACCAGAAAGGTGCAGATCGTGAAATCGGCCATCAGCACGCTTTCGTTTTCCGAGCTGGAAGCCATCACGCATATTTTCGACGAGCTGGACGGAAATGAAGGGATCCTGGTTGCCAGCAAGATCGCAGACCGTGTGGGCATCACCCGTTCCGTTATCGTAAACGCTTTGAGGAAATTTGAGAGCGCCGGTGTCATCGAGTCCCGGTCCTCCGGTATGAAGGGAACGTATATCAAGGTCCTCAACGACGTGATCTTTGACGAGTTAAAGAACCTGAAAAAGACGGGCAACAAGTAATCTGCCTGCGGAATATGGAAAAGAGGGCGCTTCCGGTACCGGACGGCGCTTTCTTTTTTGCAAAAGAATGTGAAAAAACACTTGCACACCGGGAATACTTATGTTATATTTGAAAAGCTGACAATATGCACGTCTGCGGATTCTGAAAATGGTGCTGCCGAAACCGGCGGTCTTTGAGGAAGTCAGATGCAGGCGGAAGAAAAAAACCATATGGAGGAAAGAAAATGAGCGTTATTTCAATGAAGCAGCTTCTGGAAGCCGGCGTACATTTCGGCCACCAGACAAGAAGATGGAACCCCAAAATGGCTCCGTACATCTACACTGAGAGAAATGGTATCTACATCATCGATCTTCAGAAATCCGTAGGAAAGGTTGACGAGGCTTATAAGGCCATCGCTGACATCGCTGCAGACGGCGGCACCATCCTGTTCGTAGGAACAAAGAAGCAGGCCCAGGATGCCATCAAGACAGAGGCAGAGCGCTGCAACATGTTCTATGTAAATGAGAGATGGCTGGGCGGCATGCTCACCAACTTCAAGACCATCCAGTCCAGAATCGCAAGATTAAAAGCGATCGAGAAGATGGCTGAGGACGGAACCTTCGACGTACTTCCCAAGAAGGAAGTAATCGCTCTTAAGAAAGAGTGGGAGAAGTTAGAGAAGAACCTGGGCGGCATCAAGGAAATGAAGAAGATCCCGGATGCGATCTTTGTTGTAGATCCGAAGAAGGAAAGAATCTGCGTACAGGAAGCCCACACTCTGGGAATCCCGCTGATCGGTATCGCTGATACAAACTGCGATCCGGAAGAGCTGGATTATGTGATCCCGGGTAACGACGACGCCATCAGAGCCGTTAAGCTGATCGTGTCCAAGATGGCTGACGCAGTGATCGAGGCAAACCAGGGCGAAGCAGAAGCAGTTGAAGAGATGGCTGCAGAGGAAGAGTCTGCAGAGGCTTAAATCTCAGCAGTGCCGGCCGGGTTTCCGTGGGAATCCGGCCGTTTGAGTATATTCATAAATCGGAGGAAACGAACATGGCAGCAGTAACAGCCGCAATGGTAAAAGAATTAAGAGAAATGACAGGCGCCGGAATGATGGACTGCAAGAAGGCTCTTGCAGCTACCGAAGGCGACATGGACAAGGCCGTTGAGTTCTTACGTGAAAAAGGACTTGCAGGCGCAGCTAAGAAGGCTGGCCGTATCGCAGCAGAGGGTATCGTTGTTACAGCCCTTTCCGCAGACGAGAAGAGCGCAGTAGTTGTAGAGGTAAACGCTGAGACAGACTTCGTGGCAAAGAACGAGAAGTTCCAGACCTACGCAGCTGACGTTGCAGCCCAGGCTCTGAACACCAGCGCAGCAGATATGGATGCATTTATGGAAGAGAAATGGGAAAAGGATCCGTCCATGACCGTAAAAGAGGCTCTGTCCTCCCAGATCTCCATCATCGGTGAGAACATGAATATCCGCCGTTTTGAGCAGGTAAAGGAGGAGAACGGTTTCGTTGCTTCCTATATCCATGCCGGCGGTAAGATCGGTGTTCTTGTGGATGTTGAGACAGACGTTGTAAACGACGCTGTTAAGGAAATGGCAAGAAACGTGGCAATGCAGTGTGCAGCCTTAAAGCCCCAGTATACCGACCGCAGCGAGATCAGCGCCGATTTCATCGAGCATGAGAAGAGCATCCTGATGGCGCAGATCATGAACGATCCCAAGGAGGCTTCCAAGCCGGAGAAGGTGATCCAGGGCATGATCCAGGGCCGTATCAACAAGGAAATGAAAGAGATCTGCCTCTTAGACCAGGTTTATGTAAAGGCAGAGGACGGCAAGCAGTCCGTATCCCAGTATGTGGCTGAGGTTGCAAAGGCCAACGGCGCAAAGATCGCTGTTAAGAAGTTCGTCCGCTTCGAGACCGGCGAGGGAATGGAAAAGAAGAACGAGGACTTTGCAGCAGAGGTTGCAAAGCAGATGGGACAGTAAGCTTCCCGTCAAAACAGCATAGAAAGATTTTAAGAGCTCTGGAGGGATCCAGGGCTCTTTTTTTAACGAAAATGGCCCGAACCAGAGAAGATTGATCTGGTGCGGGCTTTTTTCATTTCTGGCTATTTTTCGTCGCAGGCCTTTAAAAAGAGCCGGAGAAGCTCCATGGCATAGGAGCGCTTTTTTTCGCTGCAGTGCCCAAGGAGTTCTTCGACGGCTTCCATTTCCAAAAGCTGTTCCGGAGTCTTTGGTTCGGTGTCTTCGTATCCATAGATGATGTAATCCATGGTAACATTCAGACTTGAGGATAGAAGGATCAGGGTTTCAATGGACATGCCGCAGCTGCCGCGTTCAATATCCTGGCAGTATTTGTAGGCGCGTCCGATCTTTTCAGCGAGCTCTTCCTGGGTCATTCCTAGAAGAAGCCGCCGCTGCCGGATACGGTCGCCGGCAGCGATCCGGTCGTAAAGTTGCATGGGAGACCTCACTTTCTTTGTATGAATCTGGAATTTTAAACCAACAGCTCAATAGTAGTACCAGAATATAAAAAACTATCACACTTGTTTAAACATACATTTAACACCTGTTTTAAGCGAAAAAACCTTGAATTTATTTTTATACTGTGGTAGAGTATCTTATGAAAAATATGGAATGCAATGCGCAGACCATGAGAACAGGTGAGATTTTTGCGGGAATTGGACAGAAAAAAGATCATTGATATACATGCGCATATCCTGCCGGGGGTGGACGACGGAGCCAGGGATCTCAAAGAAAGCATCGCTCTGGCTGTCTCAGCAGCCAGCCAGGGGATCCGCGCAGTGATCGCCACCCCCCATTTCTCCAGGCGGGGCGATCCAGATGAATACAGACAGCTTCTGAAAAGCGTGCAGACGGAGATCTGGAAGAGCTGCCCGGATTTTCAGCTGTATCTGGGTCAGGAGCTTTATTATCATGAGGATCTGGGCGACAGGCTTTTGAGCGGACAGGCCCTGACCCTGGCAGACAGCAGCTATATCCTTGTGGAATTCGATCCGGCAGCGCCGTTTTCACGGATGAGCCGGGGGATCCGGAATCTTTGTGGTCTGGGGTATATTCCTGTTTTAGCCCATGCGGAGAGGTACGGATGTCTCCGGGAAAGCGGGATGCTGGAGCGTCTCCGGGAGATGGGCGCATTGTTTCAGGTCAATTATGAAAGCCTTACGGGGCGATGGTATGACCGGGACGTATTCTGGTGCCGGAAGCAGATCAGGGAGCACCGGATCCATTTTTTAAGCACCGATATGCACCAGATGGATCACCGGCCGCCGGAAATAAAGAGAGCGCTGGACTGGCTGGACAAAAATGTGGATGCAGAATACAAAAAAAGTCTGACGGAAGGAAATGCCAGGAGGATCCTGGAGGACGGTGCAGTCAGATAGAATGAACAACAGGGGAAGAATGAGATGAACAGCAGAAATAATGAAATGGAGATCGATCTGCTGGAGCTTTTCCGCGTATGGAAAAAGAAGCTCTGGCTGATCATTCTTGTGACTTTTCTTGGGGGAACTGCGGGCTTTGCGTTCAGTAAGATCGCCCTGCCCCCCATGTACACGTCTACATCCATGATGTACGCCGTATCGAAGGAAACGACCCTCACATCCCTGGCGGATCTTCAGATCGGAAGCCAGCTGACCCAGGACTATAAGGTGATCATCACCAGCCGTCCGGTACTGGAGGAGGTCATTGGGGATCTGGATCTGAATATTTCCTATGAAATATTGAAATCGAAAATTTCGATCAATAACCCTGCGGATACCCGTATCCTGGCGATCACGGCTACGGATCCGGATCCGCAGATGGCAAAGGCCATCGTAGACCGGACTGCGTCGGTATCTTCCGGCTACATCGGCGATATTATGGAAATGATCCCCCCAAAGATCATAGAGGAGGGGCAGGTGCCCACCCAGAAGTCCAGTCCCAGCAACACCAGAAATGCGGCGCTGGGAGCTCTTCTTGGCCTGGTACTTACCTGTGGAATCACAGCCATGCAGATGATCCTGAACGACACGATCCAGACAGAAGAGGATGTGGAGCGGTATCTGGATCTGACGGTCCTTGCATCTGTTCCCAGGAGAAATGAGGATGGAAAGGGAGCGGAGGCTGAGCGGAAATCCAAAAAGAAGAAGGCCCGCACTGCGCCCAGAGAGAATCAGGAAAGCCAGAAGCCGGAGGGCAGATCCAGACGGAAGGGGGGAAAAGAGTAATGGAAGATATGCATCTGGAATTGAAACCGGGAAAGACCAGTGATTACGAATATACCGAGGCAGTGAAAACACTGCGTACCAACATTCAGTTCTGCGGAAGCAGCGTAAGGGTCATTATGTTTACCAGCGCAATCCCCAGTGAGGGAAAAAGTGATCTTTCCTTTGCAACAGCGGAGGCCCTGGCCCAGATCGGAAAACGCACGCTGCTGATCGACGCGGACATCCGTAAGTCGATCCTTACTTACCGGTATCAGTTAAAAAACAAGCTGAACGGATTGTCCCAGTTTTTAAGCGGACAGAAAAGGCTGGAGGAGGTCTTATACACCACCAGCACCAGGGGACTGGATCTGATCTTTGCCGGACCGTTTTCTCCCAATCCGGCAGAGCTTCTTGAAGAGGAGCTTTTCGGAGATACAGTGAAAAAGCTCAGGGAAGCGTATGACTATATCATCATCGATACCCCGCCCATGGCCGGACTGATCGACGGAGCCATTGTAGCCAGACATTGTGACGGAGCCGTCCTGATCATTGAGAGCGGAGCCGTCAGCTGGAGAGTGGAGCAGAAGGTGGTGGAGCAGTTAAAGCGTTCCCAGTGCAGGATCCTGGGAGCCGTATTAAATAAGGCGGACTCTGGAAACGGCGGATATTATGGACGGTACGGGAAATACGGGAAGTACGGAAAGTATGGAAAATACGGCCGGTACGAAAATGCAGAGCATGAGGAGAGCTCGTACAGCCGACTGGAGCCTGCGAAACACACTGCGGCACGGCCCCGGACAGAAATTCCCAACAGCGTCATAGAGCCGGATATGGATGAAGAATATAAAGAACTGGAATGTCCGTCAGCCGCCCCGGAACATGGGGAGTCTCAATGAGCCGGTATAGAAAAGGCCGGAGACGGGCCGCTCTTTTAGGGATCACAGCCGGATGTGTTGGGGCGGCAGTGTTTTTAGGCGTATCTGTGAAGCTGTACCGGGAGCGGAAGGATACAGAGGCAATGATCGAAAGCCGTCATGCCGCCTGGGAGCAGAATACGGCAGGGGAGTCTTCTGATCCACCGGAAGCCGCTCCAGATCCGGAAAAAATGCTTTCCGAGGCTGCCGTTTCCTGGAATGGAAAGGAGTACCGGCGCAATACCTATATAAAGGCAGTCCTTTGTATGGGGGTGGACCGGGAAAATACCATGACCGGAGGTGAGGAGCCGGGACAGCGGGGGCAGGCAGATGGGATCTTCCTCGCGGCCTGGGATACGGCGAGAAATGGGCTTAAGATCTTAATGATCACCAGAGATGCCATGACATACCTGACCCCGGTAAGCTGGGATGGGACCGTCCGGGATGAGGAATACGACCACATTACTCTGGCGTTTTCCTATGGAGACGGGTATGTGAAAAGCTGTGAAAACATGGTCAGGGAAGTGGAAGAGATGTTTAAGGGACTCCACGTGGACCATTACATGGCAACCGATCTTTCCGCTGTGGGAATATTAAACGAGGCAGTGGGAGGCGTTACAGTTACCATTCCGGCGGGTCTTTCCGCTGCGGATCCCCGGTTCCAGGAAGGAAGCCGGATCACCCTGAAAGGAGATCAGGCGGAGGAGTTTGTCCGTTACAGGGATACAAAAGAGGATCATTCTGCGCTGTATAGGACGCTGCGCAGCCAGGAGTTTATCACAGGCTTCTTTGACGCGGCACAGAAAATGGCAGAAACAGACAGCCAGACAGTTCCCCGTCTTTTTGAACTGACGGAAGAATATATGATCACAGATATGGCAAAGGACCAGTATATGGGTATGGCGGCAGATATCCTTGCTTCAGAAGATCTGACTTCGGATCATTTTTATGTACTTCCCGGAAGGGCGGTGGTGACGGAAACGTATGATGAATATCATGTGGACGAAGACGCAATGACAGAGCTTCTCCTGGAGCTTTTTTACCGGGAGGCATAAAACATGTATCGAACAGCGGCACGCTGATTCATAAAAAAAGGAAGAGGAGAAAATGGAAATGAAAAAGAAATTAGTAAAGACCCTGGCTCTTGCGCTGGCATTATCTATGATCCCGGTCATGGCCTACGGTGCCAGCAGCAGCCCGAAAAACGACGATGACGACAGCAGTTCCTCAGAGTCTGTTTACGAGGACAAGACAGTAGGAGGAGATGGAACCTCGGGAACTGCCATTACCCAGCCGTCCAGGCCGTCGGTGGTAGTATCCCCCAACGGACAGCAGACCTCGGTGGGACAGACCTCCAAGGACTCCTCCGGCGTGACCATGAGCCTGGTGGTCAATAAAACAACGGAAGACGGAAAGCAGGTATCCATGCAGTTCGGCGGCGGAGCGGTTGTAGGAGACCAGGTCGTTACCATAGCCACAGGCGCGGCGGAGACAGCGGGACTACCAGAAGGCGTTGTCAATGTGATCAACCAGTTAAATAAGGGGACTGGAGCAGAGACCGCGATCCCGGAGCAGGACATGACCGGCTATAAAAAGCTGGGAAATACAAGAGCGCTGATCGTCAGCTCCCAGAGCACAGGAAAGACCGACGCGGTGGCAACGGAGGTTACGCTCCAGGTCAGCGGGATAAATAAAGAAACCAGGAAACTGGTGGCCGTATATTACAACAACGCAACCGGCCGCTGGGAACGGGCAGAGGCCAGGTTTAATGTGGCCACAGGTGAGGTTACATTCATCGCTCCCGGTTCCTGTACCGTGCAGCTCTGGTGGATCTAAAACGGATCCGGGCGGCTTCACGGCTGGAACCGCCCGGTTTCTTTTTTTCTGGTGTACGAGTAAGATAAAGGGGAACAGTATGAAATTAGAAAACATAAAGCACGATCTGACCCTGCCGGCAGTGAAGGGTCTGAATGTGGCGGCGTTGACGGCGGCCTTCTTTCTGGGATGGAGCCTGTTTTACGTGGGATTTATGGGATCAACAGCTTTGAAATGGACAGGTTATATCCTTTCGGGTTTATTTTTTTTCATGTACGCCCTGTTTGGAAAGGTCTACGACGCCTTTATGATCTCCACAAACCGGATCTCAGAGCTGGTTTACAGCCAGGCTCTGGCGGCCATTATTTCCGATGGAATGATGTATGTGGTCATATGCCTGCTGATGCGCCGCTGGATGAATCCTCTGGGGATCTTTTGTGTTTTTGTGGTACAGATGGTTTTGGCTGTGATCTGGTGTGTAGGAGCTCACCGATGGTATTTTGCCTCATTCCCGGCCCGGCGTTCGGCAGTCATTTATGATATAAGAAGAGGGATGGACCAGCTGATCCGGGAATACGGGATGGATAAAAAATTTGATGTGCAGCTGAAGGTCCATGCGGAGGAATGCGTAAAAAACCCGGACATGCTGAAAGGAATGGAGGCCGTATTTTTAAGCGGCGTTCACAGCCATGAGCGGAATATCCTTTTAAAATACTGTATCATCAACAGCATCAGCGTTTATGTGATCCCGCGGATCGGTGACATTCTTATGAGCGGGACGAAACCGGTACATATGTTCCATCTGCCGATCTTACGGGCGGACCGGTACAATCCGCCGCTGGGGTATCTGATCGCAAAACGGACCTTTGATATTGTGGCTGCCGGACTGGCGCTGATCGTGACGTCTCCGGTCTTCCTTTTAACGGCCATCGCCATCAAACGGGAGGATGGAGGTCCGGTATTTTATAAACAGGAGCGCCTCACAAAGAACGGAAAGAAATTTTATATCCATAAATTCCGCAGTATGCGGGTAGATGCGGAAAAGGACGGCGTTGCCAGACTTTCCAGCGGAGACAACGACAGCCGGATCACGCCTGTGGGACGGATCATCCGGAAGATCCGGGTGGACGAGCTTCCGCAGCTTCTGGACATCCTGGCCGGAAATCTTTCCGTCGTGGGCCCGAGGCCGGAGCGGGAGGAGATCGCCCTGCAGTACGAAAAGGAGCTGCCGGAGTTCCGCTTAAGGCTCCAGGCAAAGGCCGGACTCACAGGCTACGCCCAGGTATATGGGAAATATAATACAACGCCCTACGATAAGCTTCAGATGGATCTGATGTATATTGCGAATCCCAGCTTCATGGAGGATCTGCGAATCTGCTTTGCTACGGTGAAGATCCTGTTTATGCCAGAGAGCACGGAAGGCGTGGCGGAAGGTGCAACGACGGCCATGGGACAGGAAGCGGCGCTGGGGGAGATGGCGGCGACGAAGGTGGAAGATGAAGAAGTCATTAAGGGATGACTTAGTTTTAGATTAGAAAAATTGGGTGAATGCAGAGGATGGGGGGAAGGTCTACAAATGAAAATTGCAGTGGTGTCGATCGGAAGCTTTGATACGCAGTATTCGGATTATCATATTATGCGCGATATTATTGTAGGGCTTCTGGAAAGAGGTCATGATGTGGATCTGATTCAAAAGCAGTATTTAGATATACCACAGTATCCAAAGACGTTTGAGAAATACCTAAATAACCAACTTCGGGTTCATAACATTCCGTTTGAAAAGAAAGCAAGGGCAGATTTAAAAGCCCGTTATCTGGCTGATCTGTCATATTATTACCGGGTCTGCCGTTTTCTGAAAAAAAATGAGCCGGACAAAGTTTTTTTGCAATCGAATAACACTGCGTTTTTTACAATATTTTATGTAAAGCATATTTTAAAACGTCCTTTGCTATATAATGAGCAGGATATTTTTCCAGAGAATGCCTATTTTGCAGGTATTTTATCGGAAAAAAGTCTTATTTACCGTATAGCTCATGTCTTACAAAAATATGCTTATAAAAATGCAGATGCTCTTAGCACTATTTCAGATGACATGAAATCAACCATTGTTACCCGGTATGGGATTCCAGAGTCTAAAGTTCAAGTTATTTATAATTGGGGACATGAGGAAAAAAAAGCACATAGTGAGGACGAGAATGTTTTCCTAAAAAAATTTCCAAAGAAAGCGGGAGAGTTCCGAGTCGTATATGCAGGGAATCTTGGGAAAATGCAGAATGTTGAGTTGGTTCTAGAAGCTGCGGCGCTGATGAAGGATGAACCGGATATCAGCTTTTTTATTGTGGGAAGTGGCGTAAATGAGGAGCAGCTTAAGAATTATGCGGAAGAAAAAGAACTGACAAATGTAAAATTTGTTGGTATGCAGCCTCCGGAAGAGGTTGCCGATCTTTACGCAGCGGCTGATGTTAATGTAATTCCACTTCAAAAGAGACTTATATATGCTGCGTTGCCAAGCAAAACGGCGGATTGTCTGCTTGCTGGGAAACCGATTATTACTTGTGTGGATGATGAAGCGAAGTTTGTAAGAATTATGCAGGAGCATGGATATGAAAATTCAAATCCTAAGGTGCCAGAGGAACTTTGTAATCTTATTAGAAAAAGCAACCTATTTTTTAGACCAAAAATGATCGATTTTTTTTCAAGAGACAGGAATGTTCTGGAACATTGTAAATTAGTTGAGGGCATATAGAGAACCAGATAAGCGTTGTTTTATAAATTTTTAAAAAGAAACAAATATTGATTTATTACGATTTTTCTTATTGAGAAAAAAATAAATTAAGTTATTAATTATTCATTCATGGGCTCTTTAACGTTGCTATTTTTGTAGCGGTTAGTTTAAGCATTGATTGTATAGTTAGAAAGCCCAGAGAGGCACATACGGCTTTCAAGGAAGGAAAAGTAAAATGAATGATATTACTGCTATTATTTTGACTAAAAACGAAGAGTTGAATATTGCTCGCTGTATTACCTCTATCAAAGGACTTGCAGATCGTATTGTTGTTGTAGACAGTGGAAGCACCGATAAAACAATGGATATAGCAAAAGGTTTGGGAGCAGAGATTTATCAGCATGAGCCCTTTGAGCATTATGCAAAACAGTTTAACTGGGCATTAGATCATGTGAATGTACAGACAAAGTGGGTATACAGAATTGATGCTGATGAGGTAGTGACGCCAGAGTTAAAAGAAGAAATTATTAAAAACTGCTTAGAGCATAGTGAAGATGACGTAAATGGACTTGTGATGAAATTCAAGATATATTTTATGGGGAGATTTTTAACCCATGGAGGAATATATCCATTTTATAATCTAACTATATTTAAGTATGGTTACGGAAGGTATGAGGACCGTTCTATGGGAGAGCATGTTGTGCTGTCAGAGGGAAGGACGGTAGATTTGGAAAATGATTGTCTGCATTATGATTTTAAGGATTTGACAGCGTGGATTAATAAGCATAACTGGTATGCGACACGGGAAGTTAATGATTATATGGAGACATTAGCAATGAGACAGGCAGATACAAATCTATAT
>NZ_JAXXBR010000130.1:0-8010 GCF_037242085.1 Alitiscatomonas sp.
TTGCGACCTCTGCGTCCCGAACGCAGCGCTCTACCAAACTGAGCCACGCCTCGATCACAGACGTAAGTATAATATAAAACTCAAAAAATGTCAACTATATTTTTCATTTTTTTTCAAACAATTGTAACAGTTCCGCCATATATCTTCTGAGCACCTGCATGATACAAAAGCGCAGGCGGATCTTTTCATGGCGGAACCATTACTGACAATTCTTTTTTACAGCATTTTCCGGATGGTCTCGCACAGCTCGTCCACGGCCTTATCCGCATCCCCGTTTTTGATCTCCTCCACCACGCAGGATTTGACATGGCTGGACAGCAGGGTCCTGCTGAACCCGTTTAACGCCGACTGGATCGCAGATACCTGGACCAGGATATCGGTGCAGTACCGCTCATCCTGGACCATGGCCTTCACTCCCCGTACCTGTCCCTCGATCCGGTTCAGCCGACTGATGAGGTCTTTTTCCTCCTTTGCTGATCTGTGCTTGTGTCTGACCTCGCAGTTTTCCATTCCAGTACTCTTATTTTCTTCCACAATACCTCTCCTTGTCTCAAAAACTAGTCAATCACCTTGTAATCCTGATCCTCTACTGCTTTTTTAAGAATGTCGTAAGCCACGTCCTCCTTTAAGGTCACCACAGCGGTGCCCGCCTCATGGCTCACAGCGGCGCTTTCCACTCCGGGAACTGCCTCCAGGGCCTTTTTCACCCGGGCCTCGCAGTGGCCGCACATCATACCCTCGATCTTTAAAGTCTTTTCCATGATCTTCTTCTCCTTTTTCTTTTTTTCAGCTTTTATCTTCCTGTCTCTGTCTGCCCGGTGCAGATCAAAGAGGTTCAGCCTCAGTGCATTGGATACGACGCAGAAGCTGGATAAGCTCATGGCCGCAGCGCCGAACATGGGATTCAGCTTCCACCCCAGGACCGGGATAAAAAGCCCCATGGCCAGGGGGATGCCCACCACATTATAAAAGAACGCCCAGAACAGGTTTTCATGGATGTTCCTCAAAGCTGCCCGGCTTAAGCGGATGGCCGCCGGAACGTCCGACAGGCGGCTCTTCATCAGTACCACATCCGCCGCGTCGATGGCAATGTCGGTGCCCGCTCCGATGGCGATGCCCGTATCCGCCCGTGTAAGGGCCGGAGCGTCGTTGATCCCGTCGCCGACCATGGCCACCCGGCCCTGCTCCTTTAAGGCCCGCACAGCGCTTTCCTTGCCGTCTGGAAGAACGCCCGCAATGACCTCGTCCACTCCGGCTTCCCGGCCTACGGCCCTTGCGGTCCGTTCATTGTCCCCGGTCAGCATCACCACGCGGATCCCCATGTTCTGCAGTTCCTTCACAGCCCTGGGACTGTCCTCCTTTATGACGTCCGCCACGGCTATGATCCCCAGGAAACGCTCTCCTGAACCGAAGAAGAGCGGGGTCTTTCCATTCTCTGCCAGGGCCAGGGCCTGGTCTCTGGCTGCCTCCGGTACAGAGACCTTCGTCTCCATGAACCGGAGATTTCCGCCGTACACCGGCGTTCCTTCTGCCAGGGCCGTAAGGCCGTTTCCCGGAAGGGCTTTGAACTCTGTCACCGTTCCCGGCGCAAGCCCCTCTTCCTCAGCCTTCAGAAGCACGGCCTTTGCCAGAGGATGCTCGCTTTTTTTCTCCAGGGCGCAGGCCATGGAAAGGAGCTCCCCTTCCTGGACCCCCTCCCCGGGGATCAGATCCGTGACCCGGGGCTCCCCGCTGGTGATAGTGCCGGTCTTATCCAGGACCACGATCTCTGTCTTCCCGGTCTCCTCCAGGGACACAGCCGTTTTAAACAGAATCCCGTTTTTCGCACCCAGTCCGTTGCCCACCATGATGGCCACCGGCGTGGCCAGCCCCAGGGCGCAGGGGCAGCTGATCACCAGCACCGAGATCCCCCGGGCCAGGGCAAATCCATAGGTCTCCCCGGCCGCCAGCCAGCCAATGACCGTAAGGACCGCAATGGCAATGACCGCCGGGACAAAGACGCCCGACACCCGGTCCGCTACCTTGGCAATGGGAGCCTTGGTGGCCGCCGCGTCGCTGACCATTTTTATGATCTGGGAAAGGGTGGTGTCCTCTCCTACCCGGGACGCCTCACAGCGGATAAAGCCCGACTGGTTCACCGTGGCCGCAGATACCATATCTCCAGGGCCCTTATCCGCCGGGATGCTCTCTCCGGTCAGGGCCGCTTCATTGACCGCACTCTCTCCCTCTAAGACCACGCCGTCCACAGGAATGTTTTCTCCAGGCCGCACCACAAAGATATCGCCCTTTTTCACCTGGGCGATGGGAACCTCTGTTTCCACGCCGTCCCGTTCCACCACAGCCGTTTTGGGGGCCAGCTTCATGAGGCCCTTTAAGGCATCGGTGGTCCTTCCTTTGGACCGGGCCTCCAGCATCTTTCCCACCGTAATGAGAGTTAAGATCATGGCCGCCGACTCAAAGTAGAACTCGTGCATATACGTCATGACCCCGGCCATATCGCCGTTTAGCTGGGCCTCCGTCATCTCAAACAGGGCGTAGACGCTCCATCCGAAGGAGGCGGCGGAACCCAGGGCCACCAGGGTGTCCATATTGGGAGCCCGGTGCAGGAGCCCCTTAAAGCCGTTGATAAAAAATTTCTGGTTGATCACCATGACCGCCGCCGACAGCAGGAGCTGCAGAAGGCCCATGGCCACGTGATTGTCCGCAAAAAACTCCGGGACCGGCCAGCCCCACATCATATGTCCCATGGAAAAATACATGAGGACGGCCAGGAATCCCAGGGAAGAGAACAGCCGTTTTTTTAATACCGGAGTCTCGTGATCCGCCAGGGCATCCTCGTCAAAGGCCGCGCCCCCGGCGGCAGGACCGCTCCCGGCTCCGTCCTCTCCGCCGCGGCTTCCCTTTACCGAGGCCCCATAACCCGCCTCCTTCACGGCGGCGATGATATCGGCAGCGTCTGCGCTTCCCTCTACGCCCATGGAATTGGTCAGAAGACTCACAGAGCAGGACTCCACTCCCGGAACCTTCGACACCGCTTTTTCCACTCTGGCGCTGCAGGCCGCGCAGCTCATGCCGGTCACTGTATATTGCTCCATTGATTCCCTCCGTAACAGATTCTTTTCTATACCCGTACCGAGTACATCTATAAAATATCACTTTTGGATATTTCTGTCAAGGAGGGGCCATGATTTTTCTCACAGCTCCCGAAGCTGCCCGGCCCGGCTGTTGTTTCCACACGTTCCAGGCGGCCGCTCCGGCCCGTCCATATCCGCCGCCTGCCGCAGGACGGCTGCCCGGCGGGCGGACAGCCGTTAGAAATCGAACAGGGAAAGCTGGTTGGTCTCCGGAAGGTCCTTAAGGATCCCCAGCTCTCCCATCAGGTCGCAGATGGTCTTGCTGACCCTGGTCCGGTTCCTGAAATCCTCCTTGGAGAGGAAGGGACCGTCCTTGGCCGCCTCCTCGATGGAGTCCGCCGCCTTCTCGCCCAGGCCGTCGATGCTGTTGATGGAGGGCATCAGCTTATTGCCCATGACCTGGAAATGCCTGGCCCTGGCCTTATAGATATCCATGGGCAGGAAATCAAAGCCCCTGGCGTACATCTCCTGGACGATCCGCATATCCCTTAAGGTATCCTGCTCCTTTTTTGAAAGGGAGTCGGACCGCCTCTTATAATCTGCCAGATGGCTTTCCAGCTTTTCCCGTCCCAGACACATGATCTCATAGGAAAACGCGCTGGCGCGGATGCTGAAGAAGGAAGCGTAATAGGCCAGCGGATAGAATACCTTGCAGTAGGCGATCCGCCAGGCCATCATCACGTAAGCCGCCGCATGGGCCTTGGGGAACATGTACTTGATCTTTTTACAGGACCATATGTACCAGTCGGGCACCCCGTGGGCTGACATCTCCTCCTCCCACTCGGGCTTTAAGCCCTTGCCCTTTCGGACCGATTCCATGATGGTAAAGGCCGTTCCTTCCTCCAGTCCCTGCTGGATCAGATAGACCATGATATCGTCACGGGTGCAGATGGCCGTCTGGATCGTTGCCTTGCCCTCCTGGATCAGAGTCTGGGCGTTGCCCAGCCACACGTCTGTTCCGTGGGCCAGTCCGGCGATCCGCACCAGGTCAGAAAAATATTTGGGCTTTGTATCCAGAAGCATCTGCATGGCAAAGTCCGTTCCGAATTCAGGGACCCCCAGGGCTCCCAGCTTACAGCCGCCGATGTCCTCGGGCGTGATGCCCAGGGCCGAGGTATCCTGGAACAGGCTCATGACCTCCCTGCAGTCCAGAGGGATATCCTTTACAGGATCCAGGCCGATCAGGTCCTGGAGCATACGGATCATGGTGGGATCATCATGGCCCAGGATATCCAGCTTTAACAGGTTGTGGTCAATGGAGTGGTAGTCAAAGTGGGTGGTGATGGTCTTGGTGGCCATATCGTTGGCCGGGTGCTGCACTGGAGTGAAGGAATAGATCATCTCTCCCAGGGGAAGGACCACGATGCCGCCGGGGTGCTGGCCGGTGGTGCGCCTTACGCCCACGCAGCCCTGTACGATCCGGTTGATCTCGCAGTTTCTCTTCCTCTCCCCATGCTCCTCAAAATAGTTCTTCACATAGCCGAAGGCCGTCTTGTCCGCCAGGGTGCCGATGGTCCCTGCCCGGAAGGTCTGGCCCTTTCCAAAGATCACCTCCGTGTAATCGTGGGCGCGGCTCTGGTATTCCCCGGAGAAGTTTAAGTCGATATCCGGCTCCTTATCTCCCTTGAACCCCAGGAAGGTCTCAAAGGGAATGTCAAAGCCGTCCTTGGTCAGAGGATGGCCGCAGACCGGGCACAGCTTGTCCGGCATATCACAGCCGGCCATACCTGAATATTTCTTCACTTCCTCTGAGTCGAAGTCGTAGTAATGGCAGTTGGTGCAGTAATAATGAGGACTTAAGGGGTTTACCTCCGTGATCCCCGACATGGTGGCCACAAAGGACGAACCCACGGAGCCCCGTGAGCCCACCAGATATCCGTCCTCGTTGGACTTCCACACCAGTTTCTGGGCAATGATATACATGACGGCAAATCCATTGGAGATAATGGAGGTCAGCTCCCGTTCCAGCCGGTCCGTCACGATCTTCGGAAGGTTTTCCCCGTACATTTCATGGGCGCGGTTGTAGCAGATGTTCCTCAGGGTCTCGTCAGAATTTTCAATGACAGGCGGACACTTATCCGGCCGCACCGGAGCGATGGGCTCGCACATATCGGCGATCTTTCTGGTATTGGCGACCACCACCTCATAGGCCAGATCGCTGCCCAGGTAATCGAACTCTGCGAGCATTTCCTCCGTGGTACGCAGATATAAGGGGGCCTGCTCGTCGCTGTCCTTAAAGCCCATGCCGGCCATGAGGATCCTCCGGTAGATCTCGTCCTCCGGATCCAGGAAATGGACGTCGCAGGTGGCGCACACAGGCTTTCCGCACTGCTCCCCCAGGCGCACGATCTTCCGGTTGATCTCCTTCAGATCCTCCACGGTCTTTACGGTGCTCTTTTCATCCCGCAGCATGAACATGTCGTTGCCCAGGGGCTGGATCTCCAGATAGTCATAAAACCGTACCAGCCGCTGGAGCTCCGCGTCAGTGCCTCCCCGCAGGATGGCCTGGTAAAGCTCCCCGGCTTCGCAGGCCGAGCCGATGATCAGTCCCTCCCGGTACTGGTTTAAAAGGCTCTTGGGGATCCTGGGCCGTCTGGAAAAGAACCGCACATGGGACCAGGACACCAGCCGGTACAGGTTCACCCGGCCCAGGTCGTTTTTTGCCAGGATGATCACATGGTAGGTGGGCATTTTCATGATAGCCGAATCCTCCGCCTGGTTAAAGACGTTCAGATCGTCCAGGGTCTCCATACCATGCTGTTTTTTTAACATTTCCACGAATTTCAGGAAAATTCCTGCCGTGGCCTCCGCATCGTCCACGGCCCGGTGGTGGTTCTCCAGGGATACATTTAACGCCTTGGCCACCGTATCCAGCTTATACCGGTTCAGATTGGGAAGGAGCACCCGGGCCAGGGCCACCGTATCCATGACCGTGGGATGGAATTCATATCCCAGAACGGAGGCATTGTGGCTGATGAAGCCCACGTCAAAGGACGCATTGTGGGCCACCAGCACCGCTCCCCGGCAAAACTCCAGAAACCGCCCCAGGACCGGGCCGATGGTCTCGGCTCCCATGACCATGGCATCGTTTATGCCTGTGAGCCGTTCGATCTCAAAGGGAATGGGCACCTCCGGGTCCACAAACTCGTCCATGCGGTCTGTGATCACCCCGTTTTCCACCCTTACGGCTCCGATCTCAATGATCTTATTCTTCACAGGGGAAAAGCCGGTGGTCTCAATGTCAAATACCACAAAAGCGCCGTCCAGGCTCTGGTTTTCAGAGTTCTCCACGATCTCCTTCATATCGTCCACCAGGTATCCCTCGACCCCGTAAAGGACCTTGAAGGCATCGCCCTTATCCAGGGCATGGCTGGCGTCCGGGAAGGCCTGGACGCAGCCGTGGTCAGTCACAGCCAGGGCCGGCATTCCCCACTGCTTTGCCCGTTTTATGATATCCTTTACCTCAGAAACGCCGTCCATGTCGCTCATTTTCGTATGACAGTGGAGCTCCACCCGCTTCACCGGCGCGTTGTCCACCCGCCGGGTGGTAAAATCCTCGCACTTTTTGATCCCAGTGATGGAGCCCACGGTCAGCTCGCCGTCGAACCGGTCGATGGTGGTGATCCCCTTGAGCTTTATGAACTTCCCCTGCTTTATGGCCTCGTCGGCGTCGGCCTCCTGGTCCTCTCTCAGGAACATCTTGATGGTGATGCTGTCGGTGAAGTCGGTGAGATCAAAGATCATCATCTTGCTGCCGCTTCTAAGCTCCCTTTTTTCCACCCGGATGATCTTTCCCCGTAAGACCACCTCGCCGATCTCCCCGGCGATCTCATGGATCTCCATGGTCTCGCCCTCGAAATCGCGGCCGTAAAGCACATCGGGATTCTCCGACTTCCGGTAGGGCATTCTTCCTCCCCGGCCGCCGTCCCGCTTAAAGCCGGAGCCAGAGCCGTTCTGGCCGCCCTGGAAGCCGCCGCTTCCGGTCCCGCTGCCGGGATTTCCCTTTCCTCCGGCAGCTTTTTTCTCCCCAAAGGTCTTTTTCGTAAAGGTCCGGGAGCCGGGCTTTTGATCCTGGGCCAAAGCATGCCCCTCTCCAGGACCGCCCTGGGCTGTCTCCAGGCCCCGGGAGTCCGCCGCTTCCTCCTGCCCGCCGCCCGCATCCTGGACGTGAGACGCCAGAAGGGCCGCCAGGGCCGCCTCCTCGTCAAAGTCGTCCCGTCTCTCCTTCTCTGCCTTTGTGAAGGAAAACCTTACCTCTGCCGGAAGGCCGCACCGCTCTGTAAAGATCTTTTCCAGGATCCGCCCCACTTCCTTTGAGCGTTCCCGGTAGATCAGATTGTCCTCGATGGTCATGACCATGGTATCCTCTGCCTCAAAGGCCGTTTCCGCCCGGCGCAGGATATTGTATTCGATCATGCCGAAATTCTTAAACTCCATCAGGATGCTGTCCTTGTAGACCTGGTACAGCTTTTCCGGCGTATACTGGGCCGAAAGGCGGTATTTTTCAAGGATCTTCACGATGATGGAGCGGCCGGGGAAGAGCTGTTTTGCGATCCCCTCCTCCATGCTGTAAATATTCTTTTTATGGATCAGTCTGGGACTTACGATATAGATGCGAAGAGAGCTTCTGTCCTTTGGCATGGATACCTTTTCCACCATGACCAGCTTTAGAAGCTCCTTTAATTCTTCGCCGATATGCAGTCCCGGAAATACTTCCAGAAACGGTTTTTCCATTATTCTCCCTTTGCTTCCTTCATGGCCAGAAGCTCCGCCCGCAGAGCCGGCAGAAGCTCATCCTCCGGCAGCTTCTTAAGGATCTGCCCCTTCTTAATGAGCAGGCCCTCGCCAATGCCTCCGGCAATTCCGATATCTGCCT
>NZ_JAXXBR010000105.1:0-7765 GCF_037242085.1 Alitiscatomonas sp.
TCTGGTTTTCGCGTTCACCGCGAAAATCCAGGCGCTCAAATCTCCCGGAGGGGTATCGCAGCCGAAGGGTGCGGTATAATGTCTGTAAAACAGACATTATACCATGGCGCATCTGGCTTCTGCCTTCCTGCAAAATCCCAGATGCCCGGATTTATAGGAGAATGGTAATGCCAAAGCAATATATTAAGATCCGCGGTGCCAACGAGCACAACCTGAAGAATATTTCCGTGGATATCCCGCGGAATGAGCTGGTGGTCTTAACCGGCCTTTCCGGCTCGGGAAAATCCTCCCTGGCCTTTGATACGATCTACGCCGAGGGGCAGAGACGGTATATGGAATCCCTTTCGTCCTATGCCCGCCAGTTCCTGGGGCAGATGGAGAAGCCCGATGTGGAGAGCATCGAGGGACTTTCCCCGGCGATCTCCATCGACCAGAAATCCACCAACAGAAACCCGCGTTCCACGGTGGGAACAGTGACGGAGATCTACGATTATATGCGTCTTTTATATGCCAGAATCGGTATCCCCCACTGTCCCAAATGCGGACGGGAGATCAAAAAGCAGACCGTGGACCAGATGGTGGACCAGATCATGGAGCTGCCGGAGCGCACACGGATCCAGCTTCTGGCTCCCATGGTGCGGGGAAGGAAGGGGCGGCATGAAAAGGTCCTGGAGCAGGCGAAAAAAAGCGGCTACGTCCGCGTCCGCATCGACGGGAATCTCCATGAGCTGACGGAGGAGATCCAGCTGGAGAAGAACATCAAGCATAACATCGAGATCGTGGTGGACCGTCTGGTGGTGAAGGAGGGGATCGAAAAACGTCTGGCCGATTCCATCGAAACAGTGATGAAGCTGTCTGGAGGCCTGATGATCCTGGATGTTTTTGACGGAGATCCGGTGAATTTCAGCCAGAGCTTTTCCTGCCCCGACTGCGGGATCAGCATCGAGGAGGTGGAGCCCAGGAGCTTTTCCTTCAATAATCCCTTCGGGGCCTGTCCGGAGTGCTTTGGACTGGGATACAAAATGGAATTTGACGAGGATCTGATGATCCCGGATAAGTCCTTAAGCATCAAGGAGGGGGCCATTGCAGTCCTGGGCTGGCAGTCCTGCGCCAAGGAGGGAAGCTTTTCCAGGGCGATCCTGGACGCCCTGGCCAAAGAATACAAGTTTGATTTGGATACTCCCTTTGAGGATTATCCCAAAGAGATCCACGATATCCTGATCTACGGGACCCAGGGGAAAAAGGTGGCGGTCCATTATACGGGGCAGCGCGGCACCGGCGTTTACGACGTGGCCTTTGAGGGACTTATTGAAAATGTGAACCGCAGATACCGGGAAACCTTTTCCCAGGCCAGCAAGGCGGAATATGAGACCTTCATGAGGATCACCCCCTGTACTGCCTGCCATGGAAAGAGACTTAAAAAGGAATCCCTGGCGGTGACCGTGGGCGGAAAAAATATCTTCGACGCCACAGATATGTCCATCGTGAAGTTTAAGGAGTTCATCGACGGCCTGGAGCTTTCGGAGATGCAGAAGATGATCGGAGAACAGATCCTGAAGGAGATCCGGGCCAGGATCATGTTCCTCATTGACGTGGGACTGGATTACCTTTCCCTGTCCCGGGCCACGGGGACCCTTTCCGGCGGCGAGGCCCAGAGGATCCGTCTGGCTACCCAGATCGGCTCTGGTCTGGTGGGTGTGGCCTATATCCTGGACGAACCCAGCATCGGCCTCCACCAGAGGGACAATGACAAGCTCTTAAAGACCCTGACCCATCTGCGGGACCTGGGAAATAGCGTGATCGTGGTGGAACATGATGAGGATACCATGATGGCTGCGGACTGTATTGTGGATATCGGCCCCGGAGCGGGAGAGCACGGTGGAAAAGTGGTGGCCGTCGGGACGGCTGAGGAGATCATGAAGTGTGAGGACTCCATCACAGGCGCATACTTAAGCGGCCGGAGGTCCATTCCGGTGCCGTCAGAGAGGCGGCAGCCCACAGGCTGGCTGAAGGTGCGGGGCGCCAGGGAGAATAACCTGAAAAATGTGGATGTGGATATCCCCCTGGGAGTGATGACCTGTGTGACAGGCGTGTCCGGCTCGGGAAAGAGCTCTCTGGTCAATGAGATATTGTATAAGTCCCTGGCAAAGAAGCTGAACCGGGCCAGGACCATTGCCGGAGCCCATGACGGAATCGACGGCGTGGACCAGCTGGATAAGATCATCGCCATCGACCAGTCGCCCATCGGCCGGACGCCCAGGTCCAACCCGGCAACGTATACGGGCGTGTTCGATCTGATCCGGGACCTGTTTGCAGCGACGCCAGACGCCAAGGCCAAGGGATACAGCAAGGGCCGGTTCAGCTTTAACGTAAAAGGCGGCCGGTGTGAGGCCTGCAGCGGCGACGGGATCATAAAGATCGAAATGCATTTCCTGCCGGACGTTTACGTTCCATGCGAGGTCTGCGGCGGAAAGCGGTACAACCGGGAGACGCTGGAGGTAAAATATAAGGGAAAGAGCATCTATGATGTGCTGAACATGACCGTGGAGGAGGCGCTGAAGTTCTTTGAAAACGTGCCGTCCATTTCCAGAAAGATCGCCACCTTAAACGATGTGGGGCTTTCCTATATCAGACTGGGGCAGCCGTCCACAGAGCTTTCCGGCGGCGAGGCCCAGAGGATCAAGCTGGCCACGGAGCTTTCCAGAAGGGGAACGGGAAGGACCATTTATGTCCTGGACGAGCCCACCACGGGACTTCATTTTGCGGATGTCCACAAGCTGGTGGAGATCCTGCGCCGTCTGTCTGAGGGCGGAAACACGGTGGTGGTCATCGAGCACAACCTGGACGTGATCAAGACCGCCGACTATATCATCGATATGGGGCCAGAGGGCGGCGACCGGGGCGGTACGGTGATCGCAAAGGGAACGCCGGAGCAGGTGGCAGAAAGCCCGGTTTCCTATACGGGAAGGTACGTGAAGAAATATTTGGAAAAGCGGGAGGAAGTATGATACAATGGAGAAAGAGATCCATCGTATCATGGCGCATTCTGATCTCTGTATTTTTATGAGACCATGCGCTTAAATCGCCCGGAGGGGTATAAAAACAAGGAGGAGCAGATATGCTATTAATCAAAGGGGCAGAGGTGTATGCACCGGAGTATCTTGGGAAAAAGGACGTGCTCATCGCCGGTGAAAAGATCGAGCGGATCGGGGAGGATCTTCCGGAATATGAGGGCTGCCAGGTGATCGACGGAACGGGACGGATCGTGGCGCCTGGATTCATTGACCGCCATGTCCATATTACAGGCGGCGGCGGTGAGGGAAGCTTCCACACACAGGCTCCCCAGGTGCAGCTTTCTGATCTGATCAGGGGCGGCGTGACCACAGTGGTGGGACTTCTGGGAACCGACGGCATCAGCCGGAGCACAGAAAATCTGGTGGCTAAGGCCAAAGCATTAAAGGAAGAGGGAATTTCTGCCTACTGCTGCTGCGGAGCATACGGGCATCCGGGTCCGACCATCACAGGAAGCATCAGCAGGGATATCATGTTCGTAGACGAGATCATCGGCCTTAAGCTGGCAGTCTCTGACCACCGTGCCCCGAACATCACCGTGGACGAGCTGATCCGCCTGGGAAGCGATGTGCGGACAGCCGGCATGTTAAGCGGAAAAGCCGGTTTTGTATGCCTCCATATGGGCGGCGACGACAGGGCCTTAAGTCCGGTGTTTGAAGCCCTGGAGCGCACCTCGATCCCTGTAAAGACGTTCCAGCCCACCCATGTGGGAAGAGCAAAGAAGCTCCAGGAGGACGCATTCAAGCTGGCAAAGATGGGCGGAACCATCGACTTCACCTGCGGACAGTTTGAGGAAAAGATCAAAGAGCTGGCGGCATCCCTGCGGGCGGCAAAGGAGGCCGGGGTTCCCATGGACAAGGTGACCATCAGCTCCGACGGACAGGGAAGCTGGTCCAACTATGACGCAGCCGGAAATCTTACGGAAATGGGTGTTTCCAGTGTGGATACCATGTACCGTCAGGTGGTATATCAGGTCCAGAATGAAAATATGTCCCTGGAGGAGGCTCTGTCCCTGGGAACCAGAAATGTGGCGAAGGCTCTGGAGGTATATCCCAAAAAGGGAGCCGTCCATGAGGGAAGCGACGCAGACGTGCTGGTGCTCAACGGCGATCTCTCCATGAATACGGTCATTGCCCGCGGCAGCCTGATGATGCAGGACGGCGTATTATTAAAGAAGGGAACCTATGAGGCATAGCTGTTAAAGGGCGCACCGGGACAGCTTGGAAAGACTGGAAACAGATCTATTCCCAGACGGAAAATCTGCCGGATAATCGGGGATTTTTAAACGGATCACTGGTGTTTCTGCTGTTTTTTCCGGACTTACAGTTTTTTTCTTGCAAAGACAAAACCTTTCAATTATAATGATTACAAAATTTTTGTACCTGCTGAAAGCATGCTTTTCGGCAGGTACAGCTTTTCAACAAAGGTTGACAGGAGGCTCTCGATGAATCAGGAAAAAATTATTGTTATTGATTTCGGCGGCCAGTATAACCAGCTTGTGGCCCGCCGTGTCCGCGAGTGCAGCGTATACTGTGAAATTTATTCTTATAAAACAGATCTGGAACAGATCAAGGCCATGAATCCCATGGGGATCATCCTCACGGGAGGCCCCGACAGCTGCTATGAGGAAGGAGCCGCATCCTGCAGCAAAGAATTATTTGAGCTGGGGATCCCGGTGCTGGGCCTGTGCTACGGGGCACAGCTGATGATGCATGTGCTGGGCGGCCATGTATGTAAGGCTCCGGTCCGTGAGTATGGAAAGATCGAAGTGACGGTGGACAAGACCAGCAAGCTGTATGGAGATGTGTCCGAAAAGACCATCTGCTGGATGAGCCATAACGATTATATTGAAAAGGCGGCTCCCGGTTTCCGGATCGTGGCCCATACAGCCGATTGTCCGGTGGCGGCTGCCGAGTGTGCGGAGAAGAAGCTGTATGCGATCCAGTACCATCCGGAGGTCCTTCATACCAAGGAAGGCACGAAGATGCTGCACAATTTCCTTTATGAGGTCTGCGGCTGCTCCGGAACCTGGAAGATGGACGCATTTGTGGAGAACAGCATCCGGGCGATCCGCGAGAAGGTCGGAAACGGAAAGGTGCTCTGCGCATTATCCGGCGGTGTGGACTCCTCCGTTGCGGCCGTTATGCTGGCCAAGGCCGTGGGCGATCAGCTGACCTGTGTGTTCGTTGACCATGGCCTGCTGCGGAAAAATGAGGGCGACGAGGTGGAAGAGGTATTCGGCCCCAACGGCCCCTATGATCTGAACTTCATCCGTGTAAACGCGCAGCAGCGCTTCTACGATAGGCTGGCCGGCGTGGAAGAGCCGGAGAAAAAGAGAAAGATCATCGGCGAGGAGTTTATCCGCGTGTTTGAGGAAGAGGCAAAGAAGATCGGAGCTGTGGATTTCCTGGTGCAGGGAACCATTTATCCGGACGTGGTGGAAAGCGGCCTGGGCGGTGAATCCGCTGTGATCAAGTCCCACCACAACGTGGGAGGACTGCCGGATTACGTGGATTTCAAGGAGATCATCGAGCCCCTCCGCGATCTGTTCAAGGACGAGGTGAGAAAGGCCGGTCTGGAGCTGGGGATCCCGGAAAAGCTGGTGTACCGTCAGCCGTTCCCGGGCCCGGGACTTGGGATCCGTATCATCGGAGAGGTAACGCCGGAGAAGGTGAAGATGGTCCAGGAGGCCGACGCCATTTACCGGGAAGAGATCGCCAGGGCCGGTCTGGACCGGAGCATTGGCCAGTACTTTGCCGCACTGACCAACATGCGCTCCGTGGGCGTCATGGGCGACGAGAGAACGTATGATTACGCCATCGCGCTGCGGGCCGTGAACACCATTGACTTTATGACCGCCGAGGCAGCGGAGCTGCCCTGGGAAGTGATCGGCAGGGTCTCCAACCGGATCGTAAACGAGGTCCAGCATGTGAACCGGGTGCTGTATGACTGCACGGGGAAGCCGCCGGCGACGATTGAAATGGAATAGTTGGAGCAGAGCTTCAAAGCCTTTATTTTCAAGGGTTTTGAGGCTCTTTCCTTTTAGAATTGCATTTTGATTGCATTTTTTTATTCAACTGCTCTGTGATAGATTGCTGTATGCTGATTGCTGGTGTAATCGGCAACACTGGTTGTTGCCGGAGTATAAGTGAGAACACCAGTTAATTTTTTGGCAACTTCCACGTTGGTGTTGGGATATAAATGTCCATAGGTTCCTAACGTAGTCTGTATCTTTTCATGCCCCAGACGTTCTTTAATCAATAAAGGATTTTCACCCATACTGATGAGCAGGGAAGCATGGGAATGTCTGAGTGCATGAATCTTGATACGGTGTACGCCTGCCAATCCAGCAAGTTTTTCTAATGCCCGTGGGAGGGTGTGCTTACTGGTGGGAATCCCATTGTAGCTTAGTACAAGGTCGCAGCCCTTTAAAACCTTTTGCTGTACTTCCTGCCATGCTTTCAATTCTTTGATGGTATCTGTGTCAATATAGATAGTGCGAATACTGGCTTGTGTCTTTGGCTCCACAAATTTGTATTCGTCCATTGTTTTATAGTACAGCGTTTTTGTTATACTTAAAAGTCCGGTTTCAAAGTTGATGTCCGACCATTGCAGGGCTGCGGCTTCTCCGATTCTCATTCCGGTCATAAACAGGAGCCAGTATGAAATGAAAAGGTAATGTTCGTAATAATCTCCCTTGTAGAGCAGGGAAATTACCTTTTGAAATTCATCCAGTGTCCAGAAATCCACTTTTGTTTTCTTGCTCTTGATGTTTCCTATCATTCGTGATGGATTTTTCTTTGCAAGACCGAGAACAACTGCTCTGTCAAAGGCAATAGAGAGCATACCCTGTACAATACGGATATAGTTTGGACTAAATTCTTTTGCGAGTTCAAGCTGCCAGTTCTGGACGTTAATGGGTTCTATCTCATCCACCGTCATTTTGTAAAAGTATGAAAAATGCTTCTGAATGGTAGAACGGCGGTTCAGATAGGTGCTTTCCTTTACTTGTGTTTTATACCAAGGAAGATAAGTTTCCTCAATAAACTGTTGAAAAGATAGTTGCTGTTTCTTTTCTGTTAATTCCTCTGTGGATGTCAGCATAAGTTTTGAATATGCTTCTCTGGCTTCTTTTTTTGTCTTGAATCCACTTTTGTATTTCTGAATTTGTTTTCCGGTAATCGGATGAAAACCTAAGTTTGCTCTAAAATAATAAGTTCCGTTTTCTGCTTTCTTAATAGGGTCTTTTGCCATGATTTCACTCCTTACATAAATGTGCAAGAAGTACAATCAGTTTGATTTATCAGTAAAAGTAATCCCTAGCAATTCTTCCACAGCTTCTCTGGGAACCCTGTCCAGTTTGCGTGACTGATAGTAGGTATGCCCTTTTGAAATCATAAGTTTTTTTGCTTCTCTTATGATGTCTGCTGCGAATGAAGTTCCATAACCCAGTTCTATTAAGTCTTTTTTTGTTACTGTAATCATGTTCCTCCTTTCCATAGACCAGATATGGAACCCTCAATATCTGTCTATATTATATCAGATTTTGTGGCAAAAGTAATATTAAGATTGTATTTCCTGCAAATAGTTATTTGATTTTGAATGAAAAATTCTAATTCAAAATGGTGTCTAAGCAAGCCGAACAGCTTTCGCTAAAGCTCATGGGAATCTCACCCCTGCATGGTTCTCATCC
>NZ_JAXXBR010000132.1:0-7420 GCF_037242085.1 Alitiscatomonas sp.
TGCATGAGAACCATGCGGAAGTGAAATTCTTGTGAGGTTTGCTAAGACCGTCTGAACTGTCTATTTTTACCTTGTAATAGTGTACTTGCTGTCTTTCATAAGATGTACGGAATACCAAAGGGGGTATATTTTATGGAAGATAAAGTTTCTTATAGGATTGATAAAGATGAAATCAATCAACAGAAAATGCAATTAGTTGTAATAAATCGTCGCCCACAATATTTACAGAAACCGCAGGAAGTTGCCAAACGAGAAATCGCAAGGCAGCTTTTTCAGATTTTTCGGAAATATGAATGATGTAATTGAAGGACTGTCTGTTCAATGCTATAATATAAGTGTGGGCGGCTTATGTCATAACGTCTTGTTCGGAGGTAACGAACATGATGTATGACGCATTATATGGACGCCAGTCAATCGAAAAAAAAGACAGTATATCCGTTGAAAGCCAGCTTGAATATTGCAGGTATGAAACTCATGGCGACCCTTATATCGAATATGCCGATAGAGGGTTTAGTGGGAAGAATACGAACCGACCGGATTTTGAAAAAATGATGAATGATATTCGGGCGGGGAAAATTAAGCGCGTAATTGTTTATAAGTTAGACCGTATTAGTCGTTCAATCTTGGATTTTGCTAATATGATGGAAGTGTTTCAAGAATATCATGTAGAATTTGTTTCTTCAACAGAAAAGTTTGATACTTCCACACCCATAGGCAGAGCCATGTTGAATATTTGTATTGTCTTTGCTCAACTGGAACGAGAAACAATACAAAAACGTGTTACTGACGCTTATTATGCAAGAAATAAGAGGGGTTTTTACATGGGTGGACGTATTCCTTATGGGTATCGCTTAAAGGAAACTATCATTGACAATATCCGCACTTCCATGTATGAAGAAGTCCCGGAAGAAAGCGAACAGCTAAAACTTATTTATTCGTTGTATGCTGACCCGGCTAATTCTCTTGGCGACATTATACGGTATCTCAATAAGCATGGTATTAAGCAATTACGCGGAGGAAATTGGACTTCTGCAAGAATAAGTGAAATGCTGAGAAATCCTGTATATGTGGAAGCTGATATTGACGTGTATAACTTCTTCAAAAGTCAAGGAGCAGATGTTTATAATCCGGCAAGCGATTTTACAGGTTATAATGCCTGTTACCTATATAAAGGAACGGTATCAACAACAAGAAAACAGTGTGACCTTACGGACAAGGAAATAGTATTAGCACCACATAAAGGCTTTATTTCTTCTGCCACATGGTTAGCTTGCAGGATACGCTGTCTAAATAATCGCCAGTCAACACAAACTTGTAAACCGAAGAACTCATGGCTTACAGGAAAAGTAAAATGTGGAAACTGCGGTTATGCTTTGGTAATTCGGAAAGCAAAAACAAAATGGGGACGATATTTCGTTTGCAGTCAATCGGGACATAACGGTAACTGTAAAGGAACGGGAAGCACTGTTTATGCAGACGTTTTAGAGGAATATATGTTAAAAGCCATTCGTGAAAAGCTGTCTGAATTTAAGAAGCTATCAGATGAAGAAGAAAACAAATCTGTACCTAAAGTATCAAAGAACAAAATCCGTTTGACACAAATAGACGAGGAAATTAACGACCTGCTTTCCAAAGTAGGAAGTGCAAACGCTATCTTGATGAAGTACATCAATGATAAGGTTTCCGAGTTAGACACTGAACGCCAAACTTTACAGGAAGAAATCATTTCTCTTACTTGTACGCATACAGAAAACAAAATGGGACAAATAACAGACCATGTAAAGAAATGGGATAACATTTCCTTTGAAGATAAACAGGCAGTTGTTGACGCTTTAATCAAAGTTATCAAGGTGGCAAACGGGAATATTGAAATCACATGGAAAATCTAAGGCGGTTTTATCCGCTATCATTTTTGAGGTAAATCTACTTCAATCTTCCCGTTTCGGTGAAGCCCTGCGCGGCCTCCAGGACCGTCTGGACAGCCGGAACTTTTATGCCTTCAATCCCAGCTTTGACCAGGCGGCGGCTCCCCAGGGGCCTGGCGGCTGTATGAGACAGGGAAACGCATAAAAAACCAGAAATCACATGAGGCGGAAACGTCTGAAATAAGGACGGCCGGATAAAAAAGGCCTGGCGGCTGCAGATCGGTGCAGCTGCCAGGCTTTTCCCATACCCCGATGGCAGATCAGCCGCCTCAGGACATTTTATACTGGAAGGAATCACAGTCGGTACATTCCTTCTTTGTGGGGTTCAGTTCATGGGTCCCCACATGGATCCGGTCCAGTGTGCAGTAATCCGCAGTCCCCGCGTGGTGTACGCAGTTGTGGATGGAGCACTGGATACATTCGTTCTTTTCCTGGTTCATGGTCGTTCACCACCTTTGTTTTCTGGGATGGTGTTAGTATGTCACGGACCAGGAAAATCATGTTGGAAGATATTGGAATCGTTTAAAAAGATTTAATAATATCTCCATTCATGGATTTTACGATTTCTACGGCCAGTTTTACGGTGGCTTCAAAATCATAGTAGGAGGCAATGCCGTGGACGGAATGGATGTACCGCACCGGAACGCCGATGACGATGGACGGGATCCCGTCTAAGGACGTATGGACAATGGCACCGTTGTTGCCGCCGCCCTCCCGGACAGACGCCTGGGCCATAAGACCGCGCTTCTCAGCCAGATCCAGGGCATAGCGCTGGTATCTGGGAGTGCAGATGATGGATTTGTCCATGAAGCGCAGCATGGGTCCTTTTTTGAAGGCCGTCTGGACTGCGTAAGGCTCAGTAAACGTATCGTCTGCCGGACAGCCCTCGAAGCAGATGGCGATCTGGGGCTTTATGTGGTTTACGGCCACCTTCATGCCGCGTTCGCCTACCTCCTCCTGGGAGGAAAGAACACCCACCACGTCCACGTCCAGCTTTTCATCCCTTAACCGGCGGAGCGTCTCGATGAGAGCTGCGCAGCCGATGCGGCAGTCAAAGGCTTTGCCGAACATCAGATCATGTTCTTCATCGTATTCCAGGGTAACATCCGGAACCACCGGCTCGCCGATGCGGATCTTAAAGTTTTCAGCTGCGTCCTTTGCGCTCACAGCGCCGATGTCGATGGAGAGGGAGGAGATATCCGCTGCCCCGGCAGATGCTTTTTCTGAAGCCGACATAAAGTGTACCGGTTTTGCAGCAATGACGCCGGGAAGATATTTTCCCTCAGAGTTTCTCACAAGCACCTTGGAGGAGGCGAGGGAGCCCACGTTCCAGCCGCCTAAGGCCACGAAACGGAGGGTTCCGTTGGGGCGGATGGAATGGACCATGAATCCCACCTCGTCGCTGTGGGCGTCCAGCATGAACACCGGCTTATTGCCGGAGTTGGCAGTGCGGTACATATAGAAGTTGCGCAGGCAGTCCTCTTCGGTGGTATAGCCCTCGCCAATGTGCTTTGCTGCCGCCTGGACTGTCTCGTCCTCGAAGCCGGAAGCGCCCCTGGCGTTGGAAAGATCGGCGATCATCTGGAGTGTTTCCTGATTTACTTTGATTCCCATAAGAATTCCCCTTTTATTTTTTTATAGAGCTGTTAGGCCTCTTTAAACTGGTCTTTGCCGACGGAGCATAAGGGGCATACCCAGTCCTCGGGAACGTCCTCCCATTTGGTGCCGGGAGCGATGCCGTTATCCGGATCTCCGGCTGCTTCATCATAAATGTAACCGCATACTTCGCATTCATATTTCTTCATAGTCAGTTCCTCCTGTGGATAAAATATAGTAGTATATTGTTGTATAACCATTTCCAGAAAAAATTATGCGAGAGACTGGAAAATGGAATCAACCAGAGCTTCCAGACAGTCTCCCTGGCAGTTCTTTAAGGAAGACCGGATGGTCAGACTTTCCTCCAGCACCTTCATGTTCTTTAAGGATGCGAAGGTATCCGTCATATGCTTTACAGACACCGGGGCCCAGGAGCCGTTTTCCAAAAAGGCCACAGTCCGGTTCTGGAGGTTATGGGCAGCGATCTGGTGCAGCAGGGTCTCCATGTTGCAGAAGATCCCATTGTTGTAGGTGATGGATGCAAATACCAGGGCTGAGCAGCGGAAGGCGTCAGCCAGGATATAGGACGGATGGGTCTTGGACACATCGTAAACGGCGATATTGGGTACTCCCCGCTCCGCTAACCTTGCAGCAATGGCATCGGCGGCCTGCTCTGTGTGGCCGTATACGGAGGCATAGGCGATGAGCACGGTTTTTTCCTCCGGCTCATAGGAGCTCCAGCGGGAATATTTCTCCAGGAGCCAGTCCAGATCCTTCCTCCATACCAGGCTGTGGAGCGGGCAGATCATGGAGATCTCCAGCCTGGAGGCCTTCTTTAATAAGGCCTGTACCTGGGGACCGTATTTTCCGACGATGTTGCAGTAGTATCTTCTGGCTTCCGGCAGCCACTGGTTTTTATAGTCTGTTTCATCGGCAAAGATATTTCCGTCGATGGCGCCGAAGGAGCCGAAGGCGTCTGCGGAGAACAGGATCTTCTCCGTGGTCTCATAGGTGACCATGACCTCAGGCCAGTGGACCATGGGGGCCATAACGAAGGTCAGGGTATGGACGCCCAGGGAAAGGGTGTCGCCCTCCTTTACGGGAACCACATACTGGTCCACATCGAATTCAAAAAACTGCTTCATCATATTTGCAGCCTTGGCAGTGCAGACGATCTTCACCCCAGGATACCGGAAGAGGATGTCAGCGATGGAGGCACAGTGGTCGGGCTCCATGTGATTGACGATCAGGTAGTCCAGAGAGCGTCCATCCAGCACAGAGGAAACATTTTCCAGGAGCTGGTGGGTAAATGCCTGGTCGATGGTATCAAAGAGAGCTGTCTTTTCATCTAAGAGCAGATAGGAATTATAGGAAACGCCCCGGGGAACGGGGTATACATTTTCAAACAGGGCGATCCGCCTGTCGTTGGCGCCGACCCAGTAAAGTGTATCGGTGAGTCTTCTGCTGCAGTTCATGAAAAACCTCCTTAAGCATTGTTTCAGAACCGGCCCTGGCACAGCAGGTCCGGCGTTTACCCATATTTTAAAGTGTATGGACAAAGATTTCAAGCAGTTTTGTGTACGAAATAAAATACGAAAAAAGGGTTGACTTTTTCAGCTGAGAGGAATATAATTCATTTGAAATTGATAATTAGTACCAAAAAGAAAAGAGGTGATCCAATGAGTCTGGCAGATGGGATCGTACTGCTCCTGGTGGCGTGCGCGGCAGTGGCCGTGCTGAGATTCATGAGGAGCCAGAAGAAGGCAGGAAAAACGGCCTGCGGCTGCGGAAGTTGCTCCGGGTGTTCTGGAGGCTGCTGCTGCGGCAGAGAAAATGCGAAGGAGGGAGCATGATGCCAATTACTCTTTTGCGTCCGGGAGAGACCGGAGTGGTAAAACGGATCGGGGGAGCTGCCGATACAAGGCGGTTTCTGGCTAATCTTGGATTTGTGGACGGAAGCCAGGTCCGGGTGGTCTCCGAGCTTTGCGGAAATATGATCATCCATATTAAGGATTCCAGAGTAGCCGTCAATAAAGAAATGGCAAAGCACATTATGGTATAGAAACAAGAGCCGCAGGGCCTTAAAAGCCTCCGGCTCCATCAAAGGGCCCACGGGTTAGCCGTGGGCAACTAAAAAACGTGAAGTTAGTATAGGGTAACTAAAACTATGCCAGGAAGCAGATGTGCCCCCATATAAGGGGATGAAAAAGAGGAGGAGGAAGGAGAACGCTATGACATTACGGGAGGTTCCAGTGAGGACAACGGTTTCTGTGGTGAAGATCCACGGAGAGGGGGCATTCCGCCGCAGGATCATGGATATGGGGATCACAAAGGGGAGTGAGATCTATGTCCGGAAGGTGGCTCCCCTGGGAGATCCGGTGGAGATCACGGTCCGGGGATATGAGCTTTCCTTGAGAAAGGCCGATGCGGACAGCATCGATGTGACGGTAAAAGAAGGCGTTTAAGGAGGAGAAACATGAGTATCAGGATTGCTTTGGCGGGAAATCCCAACTGTGGAAAGACCACCATGTTCAACGCGCTCACGGGAGCGAACCAGTACGTGGGCAACTGGCCCGGCGTGACGGTGGAAAAGAAAGAAGGACGGCTGAAAACCTCCAAAGGAGATGAAGAGATCATCATAACGGACCTGCCGGGGATCTATTCCCTGTCCCCGTATACACTGGAGGAAGTGGTAAGCCGTGACTATCTGTTAAAGGAGCGGCCGGAGGCGGTCATCAACCTGGTGGATGCCACCAACATTGAGAGAAATCTGTATCTGACCTCCCAGCTTCTGGAGCTGGGGATCCCGGTGGTCATTGCCCTGAACATGAGCGATCTGCTGGCGAAAAAGGGAGACCGGATCGACACAGAACGGCTTTCCGCGCTCTTTGGATGTCAGGTGGTGGAGACCTCCGCCCTTAAAGGAACGGGCTTAAAGGAAGTGACAGACCAGGCGGTGGATGCTGCAAGGGAACAGAAATGGAAGGCCCCTGGCCGTGTGTTCCCGGCCCGGGTGGAAAGCGCCATATTAAAGGCAGAGGAGGCTCTTGGGGACCGGGTGGAACCGTCTCTGAGACGCTGGTATGCCATTAAGCTTCTTGAGAGGGATCCAAAGGTGGAAGCTGACCTGAAGCTGTCCGCCTCCGCCATGGCATCCATCCGGACAGAGGCGGACAGCCTGGAAAGGGATATGGATGACGACATGGAAAGTATCATCACCGATGCCCGTTACGGCTATATCGGAGAGGTGATCGGAGAGGCTGTAAAGAAAGCGCCGGCGAAACTCAGCACGTCGGATAAGATCGACAGGATCGTTACAAACAGGATCCTGGGACTCCCGATCTTTGCGGCAGTCATGTATTTTGTATATTATATTTCTGTTACCACCCTGGGGACCATGGGTACTGACTGGGCCAACGACTCCTTTGTGGTCGCTGTTCAGGAGGCGGCTGCTGGAGCACTCAGCAGCCTGGGAGCCGGAAGTATGGTGACAGGTCTGGTGGTGGATGGGATCCTGGGAGGTCTGGGAGCAGTGTTCGGCTTCCTTCCCCAGATGGCCATTCTGTTCCTGCTCCTTTCCATCCTGGAGGACTGCGGCTACATGGTCCGCATCGCCTTCGTCATGGACCGGGTGTTCCGTCATTTCGGGCTTTCCGGCAAAAGCTTCATTCCGCTCCTGATCTCATCGGGCTGCGGGATCCCGGGGATCATGGCTTCCCGTACCATTGAAAACGATAATGACAGACGGCTGACCATTATGACGGCTACCTTCGTGCCCTGCGGCGCAAAGCTCCCGGTGATCGCTCTTATGGGCGGGATCATGACGGGCTGGACCACGGGAAATTATGAGGCCGCCGGTTATATCGCTCCCCTCATGTATTTCATCGGAGTGGCGGCCG
>NZ_JAXXBR010000121.1:0-7267 GCF_037242085.1 Alitiscatomonas sp.
TTGCTGTGGAACCGGCAGGAGCCGCCTGCTTAAAGGCCTCCCTGGAAGCCGGGAAGGTGGTATCTGTTCCGGCCATTAACACCATTGCCGACGGTACGGCAGTACAAACGCCCGGCGATAAGCTTTTTCCCTATCTCCAGGCCAATGTGGATGAGGTGATCACCATTGAGGACTCTGAGCTGACCCTGTCCTTCCTGGACATGGCGGAAAACCACAAGATGATCGTGGAAAATTCCGGACTTTTAACGGTGGCTGCCTTAAAGCATCTGGATTTCAAGGGAAAGAAGGTAGTCTCTGTTTTAAGCGGCGGCAATATGGATGTGCTGACCATGGCCACTGTGGTCCAGAATGGCCTGATCCTGCGGGACCGTATTTTTACGGTTTCTGTGATGCTGCCCGATAAGCCTGGCCAGCTGGCCGACGTATCTGCCCTGATCGCAAAGCTCCAGGGAAATGTGATCAAGCTGGATCATAACGTATTCGCCAATGTAAACCGTTCTGCCGGGGTCCTTCTCACCATCACCATGGAAACCTTTGGAACGGAGCATAAAAAACAGATCCTCCAGGCCCTGGAGGACGCTGGATATGCTCCGTCTGCGGAGCGGACCTCCAGGATCTATATGTAGGCCGGAGAAGATCTGGTATGAAATTCCGGCCTGTTCCAGATACCGCAGGCCGGAGCAAAAGGGGATATGATTATGAATACAAGAGAAGATCTGCCGGGGATCGTAAGGAACGGCGTTTACTTTGTACGCTGGACGCTTATTTCCCTCCTGATGGGAACGGTCTGCGGCCTGGTGGGAACAGCCTTCGGGTTTGGTGTTGCTTATTCCCAGCAGTTTTTCCGCGAGAATCCATTTATGCTCTTTCTGATGCCTGTATCCGGCATCCTCATCGTACTGGTGCATAAGGCCCTGGACCAGGTGGGAAATAAGGGGACCAATCTGATCCTGGAATCCATTTCCTCCACGGAGCAGATCCGTTTTTCCACGCTACCCTGTATTTTTATTTCCACCATCCTGAGCCATCTGACAGGCGCTTCCGCAGGCAAAGAGGGGGCGGCGCTGCAGATCGGGGGATGCATTGGAAACACCCTGGGCGGTCTTTTTCATATGGATGAGCGGGATAAAAAGGTTGCCATCATGAGCGGCATGAGCGGCTGCTTCGGAGCTATTTTCGGGACTCCCCTGGCCGCCTCCATGTTTGGGATGGAAGTGATCAGCGTCGGAGTTGCGTATTACGCGGCTCTTGTTCCCTGTGTGTTTTCCGCCTTTATCGGCTCCTTCATCTCCTCCAGGCTGGGGCTCCATGGAGAAGCCTTTACCATCCTTCATGTACCGGAATTTTCCCTTAAGCCGGCGGCTCTCATTGTGCTCCTGGCTCTTTTGGGCGCCTTTGTCAGCGTATGCTTCTGCATCCTGCTTCATGAGGTCCAGAAGCTTTATAAGGCAAAGCTGCAGAATGTTTATGCCCGGATCCTCACGGCATCCGCCCTGTTCATTGGCCTTTCTCTGGTATTCGGGCGGGAATACTGCGGAGCTGGCTTTAACCTGGTGGAGGCCGCCATGGAGGGAAATGTTCCCTATGAGGCCTTTCTATTAAAAATGCTCTTCACTGCAGTCGCCCTGGGCGGCGGCTTTAAGGGCGGAGAGATCGTCCCGACCCTGGCAGTGGGGGCGACCATGGGCGCAGCCTTCGGAAATTTTTTGGGCTTTGAGCCGTCCCTGTGCGCGGCCTGCGGTATGCTGGCCCTGTTTGCCGGTGTGACCAACTGTCCGGTGGCCACCATATTTATGGGGTTTGAGCTGTTTGGGTTTGAGGGGATGAAATATTTTGCCCTGGCCGTATCTGTAAGCTTTGCTCTTTCCGGTTATTATGGTCTGTACAGCAGCCAGAAATTTACCTATTCCAAGACGAGGACTGAATTTATCAATCGAAAGGCCCATTAGTTTTTCGCAGCAGAGGGCTTCAGGGAGGCGGATATTACCCTGGAAAGCCCTCTATTTTTTTAGAAAATATCTTGCAATATTCCGAAAACACTGTATAATATATGTTATAGACTTGCAATTGCAGAGAGGAGCTGTGGGATATGAGTGATAAATTAATTATTACCATTGGCAGAGAATGCGGAAGCGGAGGCAGACATATCGGACAGAAGCTGGCAGAAGAGATGGGTGTTAAATGCTACGACAAGGAGCTTCTTACCCTGGCGGCGAAAAAGAGCGGACTCTGCAGAGAACTGTTTGAGACACATGATGAAAAACCCACCAGCAGCTTTTTATATTCCCTTGTGATGGATACATACTCCCTGGGATATACAAATTCCGCTTATATGGATATGCCCATCAACCATAAGATCTTTCTGGCCCAGTTCGATACGATCAAGCAGCTGGCTTCGGAGGAATCCTGCGTGATCATCGGCCGCTGCGCCGATTATGCCCTGGCAGAATTCCCCAATGTAGTCTCTGTGTTTATTACTGCGGATGAGGATGTAAAGATCCGTACTCTGATGGAACGCCATCAGATCTCTGAATCCCAGGCCAGGGACGTTATGATCAAGACCGATAAGAAGAGGGCCAGCTATTATAATTATTACTCCAGCAAGCGCTGGGGAGATTCAAAGAGCTATGACCTTTGCATCAACAGCAGCAAAACCGGAGCAGACGGAGCCATAAAGGTCATCCGGGAATTTGCCAGGATCAAGCAGGAATATGCAAAAATAAAGTAAAGGGACAGATAAAAAAGCCTCCCCAGTCCCGGCAGAAGCCGGATGGCTGCGGAGGCTTTTTTGTGGACAGGCAAAAAAATTAAGAAAGAATTTAAGAAATCCAGACGGGTTGTATGATATACTTATCGTGCTGTCTTTAGCCCGTCCGGCAGCGCCTATCTACGAGAATTTTACAGCAGGTATTACGATATGAAAAAAAATCTGAATCTATATAAGGGGATGCGTCCTGCGGCCGTGATGCTCCTTTGTACATGCATTGCATTTTCGGCCGTCATGCCCTACGTCCCGCCGGCATTACCGGCAGCAGCGGAGAAGTCTTCCTCGGAAGCAGAGCGTCCTTCGGAAACGGCTTCCACGGCCAGGGAAGAAACGGAGACAGAAGAGAGCAGAGAAACGGCTGCCGCCATGGATGAGACGGCTCCAGCCCCGTACAGGCTCAATTTTGCCCATATGTATGAGGAAGGGGCAGAAGAAAGCTATGCGGAAATCCTTATGAAGGAGCTGATCCGGAAGGATTCCCAGTGGTACGCGGGTATCTATGATATGGCTAATATGGCTCCCTCCAGACTGGCTTCACGTCTGGGACGTTCCCAGGCCAAGGTACTGGGAAAACACAATCCTGCCTCCTTATCACAGGATCCGGAGGATCCTTCGACCTGGGCGGTGGAGCATTTTAAAAATGTCCGTGTATCCTTTTATGACGGAGATGGAAATATCACGTCTGCTGTATCCAATGCCCAGCAGATCCTTTCCATGGCAAGCGTATACTGTTATTACAATGAGATCCACGACCTGGACCAGATCCGGCAATACACAGACCAGCTTTGGAGTGCTTCCCATTCTTACAGCGCGTCTATGGGAGATGTATATTTCTGCAGCGGCTGTGTGGATCCATCCCAGATCCCTTCCGGAGAGGAGACAGATTCCGAGCTGGAGGGAGAGGATCATTTTAATGGAGAAAGCAGTATCAATACGGAAATTTCCGTTGCTGAATCCAGCCAGGCCGCAGAAGGGACCGGTAAAGATGGAGAGAGCATATCCGGTGCCTCCGGTGATTCCTTCAGTTCGGGCCTCGTATCGGACCCTTTTTCAGGAGGAAATTCCGGAAGCCTTGCAGCTTCTTCTACAGAAAAAACAACACCAGCCTTTGCCGGAACCACAGTCCAGGTGGAGACCACCACCAGTCCCCTGGATTCTCTAGCCGAAACTGCTGAAAGCGTATACATGGAAGAGACAAAGCCAAAGGTTACCATTGTAAGGCCCGGAGAGTCTAAGGAAAGCCAGGAAATGTCCAGCGCTGCTTCGTCTGCGCCCCAGACGTCCGGATCTGCTGGTCCGACGGCTGCCTCTTCACAGGCCCCATCCCCGGTCTCCTCAGAAGCACCAACCCCCGAGCCCCAGCCAACAGAGCCAACAGAAAGCCGGAATGCTGTGATCATCCGGCCAGAGGAGCCGGATCAGGCTGCTCTGGTCTTTGATCCGGAAGCTGCAGATATGCTTAAGGGGGATCACCGTATATATACAGCCGCAGTTTCGTCAGAAAGCTCCAGGAGCGCATCCTCCCAGACATCCCTCATCTGCCCCGGACACATCGATCTGAGGATCACTGCCAAAGTCCAGAGCCTGGAGGAGGCTGAAAGCCTGTTTTCCATAGATCCTGCTGGAAACACAGTGGAAGAGGGAAGCGCTTGGGCTGGCTGGAATGACCGTGCACGGGCCTTTGTAAACCACATCAGCCGTCAGGACTGGACGGAGCTTTATGACATCAGTGTTACGGTGGAAGGCACCAAAGCCCCGCTTTCCAGTACAGAGATCGAATCCTATATGAAAAAACTTCCGTCTGACACATCAGAGGAACGGAAGGAGATCATCCGTTTTGCACTGCAGTCTGTGGGAAAGGTTCCCTATTACTGGGGCGGCAAGGCCAGCGCCAGAAATTACAGCGGCAACAACTTTGGTTCCATTACGATCCCCGACCACAGGGGCCGTATCCTGAAGGGGCTCGACTGCTCCGGCTGGATCAACTGGGTATACTGGTCTGTGACAGGCGAACGCCTTCCTTATGAGGGGACCGAGGGGCTTAAGTCCACGGGACGGCCGGTGAACCGAGCAGACCTAAAGCCCGGGGATATTATCGTCATCACCGGAAAAACTCCCCATGTGATCATGTTTTTAAACTGGGCGCCCAATGGGCAGATCCAGTGTATCCACGAAACTGGTTCTGCAGACAATGTGACAGTTGGCGTCATGACCGCCAACTGGCCATATTACAGGAATCTGCTGGATTAAACAAACTTAAATGTTTAAGTGAACAGACCTCCAGGTTGTCCTGGAGGTCTGTGACTGATATAGGGCAGAAATTATTTCTTCCAGCATTGGACAGCGATAACCGGTCTGTGGGTCTTCTCCAGCGCGACTGCAGACGGCTTTTTTATGCAGCTACATGTCTTTCAGAAGGCTGCTGATAAGGATCTCCAAATCCGGATACAATCCGGCGCTGACCGGGCTGTGGAACGGGAAGATGATCGGAGCGGCGTCTTCGGCGTAACGGTATACGGTAGTACGTTCCTTCTCTGGATCCACGATCCAGTATTCCTGGACCCCGGCCTCAGAATACAGAGTGTTCTTTGTGGAATAATCCATCCGACGACTGGAAGGAGAGACAATTTCAATGATCCAGTCAGGAGCACCGAAACAGCCCTGGTCATGGAGCTTGTTCCGGTCGCAGATTACGGAGATATCCGGTTCCACCCAATTTTTATCATCGGCATCCAGGTTCACGGCGAAAGGGGCCATAAGCAGCTGGCAGTTTCCAGCATGAGAGAAGATATATTCCTGGATCACGAAAGACAGCTTAGCGATCAGAAACTGGTGCCGATAGCTGGGCGGGGCCATATCATACAGGGTCCCGTCTATCAGCTCGGCGCGCTGACCCTCTGGAAGGTTCCAGTAGTCTTTTGATGTATGATACTGTTTTGGTAATGGCATATTGCACCTCCTGGGAATCTATTATATATTTATGATTCATTTCTTTTTCTAAAATCCAGTACAAGAAAAAATGAGGTCACATAAAACCAAGTAAAGGCGGAAAGTCTATAAACTATTCGTTAAAGAAGGCTTTCGCGCATAGTTATAGATCGCTCTGCAACCAGCATTCCCCCGCCTTTTTCTGCCCTCAGCCGTCTCTCTCCATACTCCTGCCTTCCATATCTATTTGACAAGCAAAGGCAGATAATATTCCACAAACAGATAAACGACTGTGAGCACGATCCCGACAACCAGCACCCGGTTCATTACTTTTCTCATAACAATTTTCCTTTCTTTTTCATTATGTATAGACAGCGCCAGAACCATTAAAGGTACGGCATAATACGCCCATTCTGTATCATGAACGTTCATGTTTTTGATTATAGCACATTCATGATCCATGCTACAAGGAGTTCTTGCATTATCCCTTTGGTTCTGGTATGATGGTCCATGGGCACAACTATTCGTGAAATACGTTTCCAATGGAACTTGCCCTTTTAATATAATTATTACAGATAATTGAGAGGATCAGCAATTTATGAAATTACAGCGACTTTTAAGCCTTGTACGAAAGGCAGTGGACGATTACCAGATGATCTCCGCTGGTGACCGCATCGCTATTGGGATCTCCGGAGGAAAGGACAGCCTGGCACTGCTCTTCGCTCTCCATGAGCTCCAGCGTTTTTACCCATTCCCATTCGAGCTTTGTGCATTTACTGTGGACCTTGGTTTTGGGATCCAGGATTTTAAAGCCATACAGGCCCTCTGCGACGATTTTTCCATCCCCTATACAGTTATTTCCACGGATATTGCAAAAATCGTTTTCGAGACCCGCAGAGAATCCAATCCATGCTCTCTCTGCGCAAAAATGCGGAAAGGTGCCTTAAACCAGCAGGCCAGATCCTGCGGCTGCAATAAAGTGGCATACGCCCATCACAGGGATGATATTATAGAAACCATGATGCTTTCATTGATCTATGAGGGACGCTTCTATACCTTCTCTCCCCGTACCTATCTGGACCGGATGGATCTGACTGTGATCCGCCCCATGATGTACGTCAGCGAAGCAGATATCATTGGATTTAAAAATAAATACCAGCTTCCAGTCTGCAAAAATCCATGTCCGGTGGATGGAAAAACCCGGCGGGAATACGTAAAAAATCTCATACGGGATCTGAATCTGGAAAATCCTGGAGTCAAGGATCGCTTTTTCCACGCGGTTCTCTCTGGCAACATTCCCGGCTGGCCATCTCCCTCCTCGGATTCCAGAGGCTCTGAAAAAAATAAAGAAGGAAAGGAAGATAGTCATGGCATCTCTCACTTATCATGAGCAGAAGGATATTGAAAACATCAAAAAGCTGCGGGGACTGATAAAGGAACTTCCTCCCTTCTGTGCAGATTTCTTCCGGGGAATCGAACCTCTGACATCCACCAGGACCAGGATCGCCTATGCCTATGACCTGCGGATCTTTTTCGATTTTCTGAAAACTTCCAACAGATCGGAAGAGCGTC
>NZ_JAXXBR010000085.1:0-7263 GCF_037242085.1 Alitiscatomonas sp.
TAAAAAACAATCCAAGATCAGTTTAAAAATCTGATTTAACTTTTCTCTCTGACTGGGTGTACATTTCTTCAGCAATTCCATGACTTCCGGGTCATCAAATTCAATATCCTCTCTCTGCTCATCCAAAAATACCCCTACTGGAACCTTTAAGGATCTTGCGATCAGTTGAAGGGTTTGTACCGATACCATTGTCTCTCCAGATTCCAGCCTTGTAATGGAACTCGGAGAGATCATAACCCTGTCAGCCAGTTCTTTCTGCGTAATTGACCGTTTCTCCCGAAGTGTCTTAATTCTCCGTCCTATTCTTATATTTTCAGTACTGCTATCTTTTTTTATCATTTGTATTCCCCATTCTTCTTCAAATCTTTTTTGGCATATACCATCGTTATTGTTTCATTTTTATGATACCAATGGGGCAATAAAAATCATAATGTGTATATAGCAATTTAAAATGTCCAATAAGCAATTCAAAATAATAAAAGGATAGCCTTTATACTATCCCTTTTTAGGTTTCTATTCCAGTTGTTTTTACTCTCTGCTCAAAAAAACGAGATCGTCATAAAAAAGATCCCATCCTTGTATCCCGTTTCCTGTACCCCTCCATACCTTTCAACGATCTCACGGATGCTCTTTGTCCCGATTCCATGAAGCCTTCCCTGTTTTCCAGAAACAAATTCTTCTCCAATCCTCTCCGGTTCCTGGGCACAGGTGTTTGAAACCTTTATAAACGACGCGTTTCCCATCTGCCGGATCACGATCTGGATCCAGCGGTCCTGCGGCTCCATCTTATTACAGGCTTCCAGTGCATTGTCCAGAAGATTTCCCAGGAGCGCTGTCACCTCTGTTTCCTGTAATCTTAACTGGACTGGTTCGATCAGACAGTTGATTTGCATTCCCTGTCTTTTGGCCTGGTTCAGTTTATACTCCAGGATTATGTCCATGGCCTCGCTTCCTGTATGGAATCTGATCTCCTCCATATGTTCTCTTCCGCCCAGTTCTTTTATGTAATCCTTTGCTTTTTCATACGCTCCTGTCTCCAGATAGTTCTGTATCAGCAGATACTGGTTCTTCAGGTCATGATAAAACGTCTGTTTTGAAGCGCTGGCATCCTTTAAGATCTGGTAATTTTCTGCCAGCATCCTGTTTTTCTCCCGTTCCATATCCGCCTTTTCCCGGGATACAGAGGAAATCTGCTTTTGCAGTCTCAGATGTACATACATAAGGACAATCCCCAGAAGAAGCAGCCAGTTTAAGAGGGAGCTTCCATCTGTCTTCTGGATCGTCCTGTCAGCCAGATACACAGACACCCCTATTGCCGCCAACAGGGACCAGTCTATTTTTGTATACTGGCTGCTGACCGCATTACACAGCCACACGACAAACCAGCATGTAAGAAGCAGCATTGTTTTGGACAAGAATAAAAATACCATACGGGCCTCTGATAATGCCGATGTCATTGATGCTGCAAATCCCTGGTCTCTGGAAACCGTTCCGCAAAGGGTCAGCACAATAAAATCACAGGCATACAAAAGAAACATAAAAAATGCAGTCAGCGGCAGCACGTCCACAAAATTCCTCTGGTAAACCAGACATCCTCCAAGAGCCATCAATAAAACTCCAAGTACCGTTGTCCAGGCGGAAAACAGCACGTACTGGTTGATCCCCCATACCACCGCTGTCAGAACGGCCGCAGCAGCAGCCAGTCTTATTCCCCCGGACCTTTTTTCTCCCAGGAGCTTTGCCGGCACCGCGATTCCCAGAGCCGACTCAGTCAGCGACGCAAGAATCTCAAACAGATGGATCATCATATCAGCTTCCCCCAGTATATGCGGATCCTTCGTTTCAGCTCCTCAATGCGGCCAGGACTGGAAGGGATCTCATGTCCTGTATCCATCCGCACATTCCCTTCCCCAACGCTCCGCACATGGAACAGATTCAGGATGATCCCCCGGTCCAGGAAAAATATTTCCTCGTCGCTCCCAAGCGCCTGGTACAGCCGGTCCAGTGTCGTTCTCTCGTACAGACTTCGTCCGTCTGTCATGACGAAAACAGCATTCTTCTGGTCCTTATAAATATAAACCACCTCCCGGTGGGAAAACTTAATGCATCGTTTCTGGTTCTGGATCACATGAAAATAATGGCTTTCCAGACATTCCAGATGGGAAAACAGATCGTCCAGGATACGCGGCAGCTCCCTGTCCAGATCCTCCTTCATCATATACCGGAAAATTCCCGTCCCACAGGCTCCCACTGCGTACTTCATGTGGGAAGTCAGAAAAATAATACACGCCATTTTCGATTTTTTCCGTATTTCCTCTGCGATCTCGATCCCGGAATAATCCTGCATCTCTATGTCCAGGATATATGCGTCAAAAATCTCTCCCCGCTCTGTCATTCCCATAAGAATATCGCTGTCGCTAAAAGCGGAGAATTTTACATTCCTGGCCTTTTCCACACAAAACATTTCCGCCCGGTCCTTTAAAAGTTCTAAAAACCTTCTGTCATCATCGCACAGTGCCACCCGGAACGCAAAACCACCTCTTCCCCCGTTGTTTCAAAAAGTAATTCATAAAAAATTATACCATCGTTTCCTCCCCCTGTAAATTGCATCATCCGCACCCCGGAATTTATTTACCAGTCCCCCCGCTTCAGTGCTGCCGACAGGCGGATCAGCCTGTATATCCTGTATACGAAAAGGAACGGGCCGGAAACGGCCGAAAGAATACAGGACACGAGGAAGATCCCTACATCATCCTGCCGCTGATGATTGGCGGAGGCCGCGTATTTCGCAGTAAACGGCTCCATTTTCAGCATATCCAGCTCTGCCTGGTGGCGGAATGTGGGATAGTCAATGCGTATAAAGGAGCTGAAGGGCGCAAAGAAACAGATCGTCAGAAACAGGATCCCTCCGATCCTGGACGGATAAAACATATCGAAAAAGAACTGGTCATTCACCAGAACATTGCCGAAAAACAGAGGGACGACCACATCTCCTCCCGGCTTCTGAAAATAATAGACCGAGCAGATATGGTTCCGGAAGGCCAGCACCGATCCCACAAGGGCAGCTCCCACAAGGAAAGAAACGATCAGCCGCTTCCGGAGCTTTTTCACTTCCTTCCCGGCACAGTTCCGGCAGACACCCAGCCTGGCACCGCTTTCGGTGAGTTCTTTATAACAGTCCCGACATATTTTCTTTCTCTCTGTCATACTCCATTCCTCCCTTCCCGTCTGAAACCTCCGGTCCTGATTTCAATATTTTTCACACTACATCGAATTAATGTTTGTATTTAACAAAAGTATATCATTTTTTTCATTTTGTTCAATAAATTATTTCTTACGAATGATTTCTTTTTCTTAGATCCACGTCTTCCCGTCCATGAAACCATTGAAAATCCCCCGGACCTATATTATACTATACTATTGACCGGGGGCGCGTCGTCCCCGGTGAAGCCGTGTCCGGAGGCCGCCCTGAAAACCGGCTCCCGGCAAAAATCCGCAGCCATTATATCTGTACAATACTAGGAGGAAACTATGATACTGTCCTGCAGCAGCATCTGCAAATCCTTTGGAAGCGACGACATCTTAAAAAACGCTTCCTTTCATATAGAAGAACACGAAAAAGCCGCCATTGTTGGCATCAACGGAGCCGGGAAGTCCACGCTCCTAAAGATCATCACCGGAGAGCTTCCGGCAGACTCCGGGGAAGTGGTCATCTCCAAGGGAAAGACCCTGGGCTACCTGGCCCAGAACCAGGACCTTTTAAGCCACCGGACCATTTATGATGAAATGCTGGAGGTAAAGCGGCCGGTGATCGAAATGGAGGAACGGCTCCGGGAGCTGGAGGTCTCCATGAAGCGGGCTGACGGTGAAGAACTGGAGGCCATGATGGATACATACAGCCGCTTAAGCCACCAGTTCGATCTCATCAACGGCTATGCCTGGAAAAGTGAGATCGTGGGCGTTTTAAAGGGCCTGGGCTTTCCGGAGGAGGAATTCGGAAAACAGATCTCTACCCTCTCCGGCGGCCAGAAGACCCGGGTGTCCTTAGGAAAGCTCCTTCTGACCAGCCCGGATATCATCCTTCTGGACGAGCCCACCAACCACCTGGACATGTCCTCCATTGCCTGGCTGGAGAATTATCTGTTAAACTATAAGGGAAGCGTCATCATCGTGGCCCATGACCGGTATTTCCTGGATAAGATCGTCACCAAGGTGGTGGAGCTGGACAACGGAAAGGCCACCGTCTACCTGGGCAACTATTCTGCGTACAGCGAAAAACGGGCCCAGATGCGGGCCATCCAGATGAAGGCCTACTTAAACCAGCAGCAGGAGATCAAGCACCAGGAGGAGGTCATTGAAAAGCTGAAATCCTTTAACCGGGAGAAGTCCATCAAGCGGGCGGAAAGCCGGGAAAAGATGCTGAATAAGATCGAGGTACTGGAAAAGCCCACAGAGATCAACGACGCCATGGACATCCGTTTAGAGCCCAATATCTTAAGCGGAAACGACGTCTTAACGGTCCGGGACCTGGAGAAGTCCTTCGGCCCCCAGCATCTGTTTTCCCATGTGGATTTTGACGTAAAGCGCGGCGAGCGGGTGGCCATCATCGGCGACAACGGCACCGGAAAGACTACGATCCTGAAAATGATCAACGGCCTTGTGACGCCGGATCACGGGGAGATCACCCTGGGCTCCCGGGTCCACATCGGCTACTATGACCAGGACCATCAGGTGCTCCATATGGATAAGACCCTGTTTGAGGAGATCTCCGACGCCTATCCAGGAATGACCAACACCCAGATCCGCAACACCCTGGCCTCCTTCCTGTTTACTGGCGATGACGCCTTTAAGCGCATCGGCGACTTAAGCGGCGGCGAGCGTGGCCGGGTGTCCTTAGCCAAGCTGATGCTCTCTGAGGCCAACTTCCTGATCCTGGACGAGCCCACCAACCACCTGGACATCACCTCCAAGGAGATCCTGGAAAATGCCTTAAGCCATTACGGCGGCACGGTCCTTTACGTATCTCACGACCGTTACTTCATCAACAAAACGGCCACCCGGATCCTGGATCTGACCGGAGGGAAGCTTTTAAATTATATCGGAAATTACGACTACTACCTGGAAAAACGGGAAGATATGATGGCGGCCCATTTTGGGACCAGCTCCGACGGGACAGCCAAAGCCCCGGCTGCGGGAGGCTCTGTGTTCTCTGGAAGCGTGCTCCGGACCGCAGGAGCGGCTGATTCCGGCCAGGCCTCCGTTTCTGTCCAGTCTGTCTCCCCAAACTCTCCTGCCACAGACACAAAGCTGGACTGGAAGGCCCAGAAGGAGGAACAGGCCCGGCTCCGGAAACGCCAGAACGATCTGAAAAAGGTGGAGGCCGAGATCCATGACCTGGAGACCAGGGACGGAGAGATCGACGCACTCCTCTGCGACGAAAGCGTCTTCACAGACGTGGCGAGGCTCATGGAGCTTAATAAAGAAAAAGAAGACCTGGCAGCAAAGCTGGAGGTCCTTTATGAAAAATGGGAAGAGCTGGCGGAATAACGCCAGCTCTTTTTCTGCCTGTCCGGTGCTCTTTTATAATCCCCGTTCCTTCAGTTCCCCGGCCAGATGGATATAAAATTCGATTACATCGAAACCTTTGTAGTCCTCCCTGGCCAGATCGATCATGTCGCCATGGGAAATACCGCAGAGGTATGTATTCTTAAGGGTGCCCCTGAAATTGGTCCACCGGGCAGACTCCTCCGTCACCAGCCCGTCGCTCCCTGCGTCCAGAAGTTTCAGGATCCAGTAGGGGATACTGAGAAGCCAGCAGCTTGCCCCGCATTTCATCATGCTGGCATAGCTCTGGTAATACACGCTGGATGAATCTGGATATTTCCGGTTGAATTCCTGTGTCCAGGCACAGGATAACTGGCGGCTGGCAACATAGGCATTGGGCGCCCGGTCTCCCAGCATTCCAAAATACCGGTCCATAAGGCCGCAGATCCCCCGGTACAGAAAATCCGGCAGCTTCATTAAAAGATCCGCCAGCATGGAGCCCCGGTGGGGCGTACAGATGGTGGTCAGAGAAGCCACATAGGGGGCCATATGGAGCCCGCTGATGAGATATCTGGAATCCAGCCCGCCCTTGGAATGGGCAATGATGTTCACCTTCTCCTCCCCGGTCTCCCGAAGGATCTCAAAAATTTTTTCCCTAAGGATCCCGGCGTTTTCCTCCACAGTCCCCCAGGCCTCCTGGTGGCCGTAAAAGACCCTGGCTCCGTTTTTCTTCAGCGCCCTGGGGATCCGCCCCCAATAGTTAAAATAATGAAAATCCCGGAAGCCCACGCCGTGGACCAGCAGCAGCGGATATTTTGTGCTGCACACATTCTTTTCCGCCCGCACATCGTCCAGGCTGATCCTGTAAAGGATATGGTCCGTCTCCTGCTTTGCCAGACCGCGCACATAGAGAGCCAGGCCATAATTTAAAAACGGAATCCACAAAAGCATCCATACCAGCAGCCGTCTGGCGATCCTGAGCCGCCGGCACACCAGGCACATCCAGCACAGGATCCCCAGAAAGCACACATAAGCTGCCAGAAAGCCCAGGATCAGAAAAATGCCGGAAAGCCCCGGGCCATGGGTCATCAGATCCCATATCCCGAGGCTTCCAAGGACCGGCATTGTCCAAAGGGTACACGTCAGCGCTCCCGTCAGGAGCCTTAAAAGCCTTACATGAAGCTTTTCCGCCGCTGTCAGCACGGCCTCATACCGTCCAGCCATTGTGATCCTTTCTCATCCGGTATATTCTTACAGTTTTTCCACAGCTTCCGCTGCCTTCTCAAGGAATTCTGCCTTCACATATTCCACAGTTCCCTCGTCCACGGAGCCTGCGATCTCCGGACGGATGGGGATCTGGGCCAGCACGGGGATCCCGTACTCTTTTCCAACTTCCTCCACCTTGCTCTCGCCGAATACAGAGATCTTCTTTCCGCAGTCCGGACACTCCAGATAGCTCATGTTTTCAATGAGACCGATGATCGGAACGTCCATCTTTTTAGCCATGTTCACAGCCTTTCCGACGATCATGGAAACCAGCTCCTGGGGAGAGGTCACGATCAGGATACCGTCCACCGGCAGGGACTGGAATACAGTCAGCGGAACGTCGCCGGTTCCCGGAGGCATATCCACGAACATATAGTCAATGTCCTTCCAGTAGGTCTCGTTCCAGAACTGTTTTACAGCGCCTGCGATCACAGGTCCTCTCCAGATCACCGG
>NZ_JAXXBR010000024.1:0-7140 GCF_037242085.1 Alitiscatomonas sp.
CTATATCAGAAATGACTATGATTTTCCCCTGACCGACAGCGCCGTATTCTTTTACGGACAGGTCTGCCCGCTGGGAGATCTGGAGCCCGGGGAGGTACGGGAGCTTAAAGAGGAGCCTGTGTTAAACTGGCCGGTGAACATGACCTATCTGGCTGCCCAGTGGCTGGTGGAGAGGGATTCGGCCGGGAAGGAGCTGGACGATGAAGAGCTTCTGCGGAATACGGACCGGCGGAGCCTTTACGGCTGGTATCTGGATCAGACCTACGGCGGCGCCTACGTTTCCGGCGCGCGGTTTTCTGCCCTGGGCCCGGAGCAGGGGCTCTGGGAGTGGGTCTCACCCGACGGCCAGGCGGCAGACGGCCAGGTCCTTTATACGCAGGAGCTGGAGATGACCACAGAAAAGGGAGGAAGCGTCTGGAGGAGCGGTCTTTATAATCCCCAGCAGGTGGTCTCCGGGAACATGGGATACGGCAGCGACGGCCTCTCCCTTTATGGAACAGAGCCAGTGACGGTGGAATACTTCCTGGGAACAGACCTGGACGTGGAAAAGGTGGCCTTCACCTTTATCTCTCCGGAATTTTTCAGCGGCGAGGATTTTTATTATATCCGGCCGTTTGAGGGCGAGGCTTGTTTTTACAATAATGAAACGAAGAATTACGACCCGGTGGACCTTTCCGGCGGCGGATTTACGGAAAGCGTGCTGGCGCCTTACCTGTCTGCGGAGAACAGCCTGGTGGTAAAATATACGGCGGAGGAAGGGGACACTTCGGGAGTTACCTCGATGCTGCCGGTGCCAGTGGTGACAGGGAGGAAACGCTGATGTTAAAGATCCATGGCTTAAAAAAGAAATTTGGGAATTTTGAAGCCCTGAGGGGATTGGATATGGAAGTGGAGGAGGGGGCCCTTTACGGATTTGTGGGGCCCAACGGAGCCGGAAAGACCACGGCCATCAAGATCATGGCGGGGCTTTTAAAGCCGGACGAGGGATCGGTGGAGATCTGCGGAAAGGACACTTTAAGGTTCCGGGAGGAGGCAAAGGATCAGTTTGGCTATGTGCCCGATGAGTTTGGCATGTATGACAATCTGAAGGTGCGGGAATATATGGAGTTTTTTGCCTCCTGCTACGGCCTCTCCGGCCTCATGGGCAGAAAGCGGTGTGAGGAGCTTTTAGACCAGGTGAAGCTTTCTGACCGGGCGGACTTTTTTGTGGACAGCCTTTCCCGGGGAATGAAGCAGAGGCTCTGCCTGGCCAGGGCTCTGATCCACGATCCCGGTCTTCTGATCCTGGACGAGCCCACCTCCGGCATGGATCCCAGGACCCGGATGGAATTTAAGGAGATGTTAAAGGAGCTGTGCGCCGAGGGGAAGACCATTCTGGTCAGCTCCCACATCCTTTCGGAGCTGTCCCAGATGTGTACAGACATCGGGATCATCGACGCCGGAAAGATCGTCCTTTCCGGCAACATGGCGGAGATCCTCCAGAAGGTCAATGATTCCAACCCGCTGCTGATCCGGATCTGCGGCGAGAGCCGGACAGCCATCGGGATCTTAAAAAAGGATCCCAGGGTCCAGACCATCGCCATCCGGGACGAGGACATCATCGTCAATTTCCACGGAAACCGGCAGGCAGAGGCAGAGCTTTTATACAGCCTCATGGAGGCGGGGATCCCAGTCAGCGGATTCATCAGAGAGCAGGGAGACCTGGAAAGTATCTTTATGCAGATCACAAGCCATGATAAGGGAAAGGTGGTGCTCAGCAGTGAAGAGTAATCCCGTTTATAAAAGAGAGGTGACGGTCCGGGCACGGAGCTTCCGGATTCCCCTGATCATCCTGGTGTTCAACGGGATCCTGGCGGTGGTGGCGCTGCTAAATATGTATTCGGCAGTGGCCCAGGTGCGGATTTCAGCCTCCGTCCAGTATTCCAGCTTCCTTCAGCTTTACGCCTTTGTGGCGACCCTGGAATTCCTGCTTTTAATGTTTATCATGCCTGCGCTGACCTCCGGCAGCATCAGCGGAGAGCGGGAGCGGCAGACCCTGGAGCTTCTGTTTACCACCAGGATGACGCCGAAGGATATTGTGATGGGAAAACTGTTTTCTGCTTTGAGCCAGCTGATGGTGCTGATCGTATCCAGCTTCCCCATCCTTTTGCTGACCTTTGTATACGGCAGTATGGATCTGATGGACCTGGCGTTTTTAATGGTATGTTTTCTGGTGACGGCGGTCTTCTGCGGCGGTATCGGGATTTTTTCTTCATCGCTGATGCGCCGGTCCACCTTTTCCAATGTGTGTACCTACGGGATCCTTCTGCTGGTGGTGGTGGGCACATATATGTTAAATATTTTTCTTCTTAATATGTCCCAGATGCAGATCGCAGAGGAGATCTACCAGCTGGGAGAGACGCGCCCGGCGGCTTCGTCCGGCAGCGCAGTCTACCTTCTTCTGCTGAACCCCCTGGCTACCTTTGGGGAGATCATGGAAAAGCAGGTGACGGGAGGGATCGCGGACCTGTCCATCCGCCGGTTCCTTGGAAACGGACCGGATAATTTTGTGATCCGTCACTGGATCCCGGTCAGCATACTGGTCCAGACCGTATTTTCTGCCGGGCTGGTACGGGGAGCCGTGTATTTTTTAAATCCTCTGAAAAATGAGAAGAAATAGGAGGGCGCTATGTTTTATATCGGATGCCATTTATCCTGCTCCAAGGGCTTTACAGCCATGGAAAGGGATGCGGAACGGATCGGAGCCACCACGTTCCAGTTTTTCACAAGAAATCCCAGGGGCAGCAGCGTAAAGGCCCTGGACCTGGAGGATATCCGGGAATTTTTAAAGAGAAAGGAAGAAAAGGGGCTGGGGACCCTGGTGGCCCACGCGCCCTATACCTTAAACGCCTGCTCGGCCGATGAAAAGGTCCGGGAGTTTGCCAGGAATACCATGGCCGACGATCTGGAAAGACTGGAGCATACGCCTGGGAACGTTTACAATTTCCATCCGGGAAGCCATGTGAAGCAGGGAACGGAAACCGGGATCCGGCTGATCGCCGAAACGCTGAACGCGATCTTAAAGCCGGAGCAGTCCACCATAGTCCTTCTGGAGACCATGGCCGGAAAGGGCAGCGAGGTGGGAAGCCGGTTTGAGGAGCTTAGGGAGATCCTGGACCGGGTGGAGCTTTCGGAGAAAATGGGAGTCTGTCTGGATACCTGCCACGTCTGGGACGGCGGCTATGATATCGCAGGCGATCTGGACGGGGTCTTAACAGAATTTGACCGGATCGTGGGCTTATCCAGATTAAAGGCTGTCCATTTAAACGACAGCATGAACCCTCTGGGGGCCAGAAAGGACCGTCATGCAAGGATCGGGGAGGGGCACATCGGCCTGGATGCCCTGGTGCGGGTGGTGAACCATCCGGCGCTCCGTGAGCTTCCCTTCTGCCTGGAGACGCCCAATGACCTGGAGGGATATAAAAGAGAGATCGGGCTTCTGCGTTCGCTGAGAACGGAAGGCTGACGGCAGAAAATCCATTGGAAGGAGAAAATAGATCTATGGGAATCATCAAAGCAGCGGCGGATGCCGTAAGAGGCGCTTTTGCAGACCAGTGGCTGGAGGTCATCGAGCCGGGAAACATGGGGGACCAGACTGTTTTTTCTGCTGGAGTTCCCACCCGCAGGGGCCAGAATACAAAGGGGACGCCGGGAGTGGTATCCAACGGCTCCAGGATCCGGGTATACCCCAACCAGTTCATGATGCTGGTGGACGGCGGCCGGGTCGTGGATTACACGGCAGAAGAGGGCTATTACACGGTCAACAATTCCATGGCCCCGTCCTTGTTCAACGGCCAGTTTGGAGAGGCTTTAAAGGAATCCTTTGACCGGATCCGTTTCGGCGGCCAGACCTATGGGGAGCAGAGGGTCTATTATATCAACCTCCAGGAGATCAAGGGCCTGAAGTTCGGTACCAGGACGCCGGTGAACTATTTCGACAGCTTTTATAACGCGGAGCTGTTCCTCAGGGCCCATGGGACGTACTCTGTGAAGATCACAGATCCCTTGAAATTTTACGGGGAAGTGATCCCGAAGAATACGGATCATGTGGAGATGGATGAGATCAACGAGCAGTATCTCAATGAATATATGGAGGCTTTCCAGACGGCCATCAACCAGATGTCTGCCGACGGGATCCGGATCTCCTTTGTGGCCTCTAAAGGCCGGGAGCTGGGCCGGTACATGGCCAATGTCCTGGACGAGGAATGGAACCAGCTGCGCGGCATGGAGATCCAGGCCGTGGGCATCGGAAGCATCTCCTACGACGAGGAATCCCAGAAGCTGATCAACTTAAGGAACCGGGGCGCCATGTTAAGCGATCCGTCCATCCGGGAGGGATACGTCCAGGGACAGATCGCTGAGGGCTTAAATGCGGCCGGCTCCAATCCCAACGGCAGCCTGGCCGGATTCATGGGCATGGGGATCGGAATGCAGAGCGGGGGAAGCTTCATGGGCGCAGCCTCGGCAGCCAACACAAGACAGATAGAGATGATGAACCAGGGAAGAAACGGGATGTACGGCCAGGGAGCAAGGCCCAATGCAGGAGGAGGCCAGAACGGGCCTGCCGGGCAGACCTGGACCTGCGCCTGCGGCAGCGTGAATACGGGAAAATTCTGTCCCGAATGCGGCTCTCCCAGACCTGCGCCCGCAGCCTGGACCTGTACCTGCGGCGCTGTGAACACGGGGAAATTCTGCTCTGAGTGCGGAAGACCAAGACAGTAGAGACGGAGGATGAGAGCATATGGCGCTGATGTCTTATAAATGTCCCAACTGCGGCGGCGGCCTGGTCTTTGATCCGGATTCCCAGAAATTCCAATGTGAATACTGCCTTTCAGAGTTCACAGAGGAGGAAATGAAGCGGATGGAGGAGGCGTCCGCTTTTCCCGCAGAGGAAGAGAAGGCTGTTTTGGAAGAGGAAGGGACGGCTCCCCAGGAAGGGGACTCGTCCCAGTCTCCGGAAACCGGGGAGGCGGCCGTTTACACCTGTCCCAGCTGCGGGGCCCAGATCGTCACGGACGCCACCACGGCAGCTTCCTTCTGCTATTACTGCCATAACCCGGTGGTCTTTTCCGGCCGCCTTTCAGGAGACCATATGCCGGACTTTGTCATCCCCTTTGCCATAGATAAAAAGGAGGCCACATCCCGCTTCTTAAGCTGGATCGGAAAAAAGAAGTTTGTGACGGGGGATTTTTTCTCCAGGGACCAGATCGAAAAGCTGTCGGGGATCTACTTCCCTTACCTCATATACAGCTGCCAGGTGGACGGCCAGGCAGAGGCGGAAGCGGAAGAACAGCGCACCTGGGTCTCCGGCAGGACCCGGTACACAGAGCATAAAAGGTACCAAGTGGAACGGGCGGGTACACTGGAAGTTAAAAATTTAACAAGAAATGCTTTAAAAAAGAGCAATAAGGAGCTGGTGGAGGGAGTCCTGCCCTTTGATATGGAAAAGCTCCTGCCCTTCCAGATGGGGTATCTCTCTGGTTTCCAGGCGGAAAGGCGGGACATGGACGGGGAGAGCTTTGCAGGCGAGGCGGAGCAGGAGGTAAAGCAGTATACCCTGGACCGGCTCCGGTCCTCCATGGATACATACAGCAGCGTGCGTATAAAAGATTCCTCCATGGAGATCCGGGATCCCCGGTGGCAGTACGCCCTTCTGCCGGTATGGGTCATGACCTATGGCCACAGGGCCGGAGGAAAAACGTACTATTTTGCCATGAACGGCCAGACCGGAAAGATCTGGGGACGGCTGCCGGTGGATAAAAGGAAGCTGGCGGGGCTGTTCTTCGGCGTATTTTTCCCGGTGTTTGCAGCGCTTATGATCGGAGGGTGGTTTCTGTGAGGATGAAAAAATGGATGGGAGTCCTGGGCATGGCGGCGTTTATGGCCGTTGGGATCCCTGGGAATGCCGGGAGCGGACTGAGTATGACCGCCCAGGCCGCGGGCTCCGGGGAGATGGCAGGAAACGTCAGGGTCTTTGACCAGGCGGATCTTTTTCTGGAGGAAGAGGAAAAAGAGCTCCAGCAGGCCATCGACGCCCTCCGGGAAAAGATGGATATGGATGCGGCGGTGGTGACCGCAGAGGAAAATCCCGGTTCTGCCCAGGCCTATGCGGACGATTTTTATGAGGCCCACGGCTTTGGTACGGGAAGCGGCCACGACGGGGCGCTTCTATTGATCGACATGGACAACCGGGAGCTGTGTATCTCCACAGAAGGGAAGATGGTGCGGTATCTGACGGACAGCCGGATCGAAGCGGTGCTGGACGACATGTACGGCTATGCCGCAGCCGGAGACTATTACCAGGCAGCCGGAGCGTTTATGGAGGATCTGGAGGTCTGCTACGACAACGGGATCGCCGCGGACCAGTATAATTACGACTCGGAGACTGGAAAGATCAGCCGCTACCGGTCGGTGCGCTGGTATGAGGCCCTGTTTGCCCTGGCGGCTGCGGCTGCCTGCGGCGGCTTTGCCGTCCTGGGCGTTGTGAGAGAGTACAATATGCGGGATGAGGAAAGCCGGATGGAGGCCAATTTTAAGCTTTCCTACCGGAAGGACAGCGCCTTCCGTATGGGGAGCCGGGTGACGGATCTTCTGATCGGAAGCTATGTGACCCAGCAGGTCATTGCCTCCCAGGACCACCGCAGCAGCGGAAGGAGCGGCGGAGGCAGGAGCCTTTCCTCCGGCGGCCGCAGCACCACCCACCGGTCCTCCAGCGGAAGAAGCCATGGAGGCGGGAGCAGAAAATTTTAAAAGCAGGAAAGAGAGGAACAGGGATATGACGATCATGGTAATGGACGGCCAGGGCGGCCGCATGGGAAAAAGCGTGGTGGAACAGATCCGGAAACGGTTTCCGGAGGACGAGATCCTGGCCATCGGCACCAACAGCATCGCCACTGCCGCCATGCTGAAGGCCGGGGCGGACGCCGGAGCCACAGGAGAGAACCCGGCCATTGTGGGGAGCCGGAGGGCGGATATCATCATCGGGCCCATGGGCATCGTCATCGCCGATTCCCTAATGGGGGAGATCACGCCGGACATGGCAGTGGCCCTGGGCCAGAGCCAGGCGAAAAAGGTGCTGATCCCGGTGAACCGGTGCCAGCA
>NZ_JAXXBR010000045.1:0-6913 GCF_037242085.1 Alitiscatomonas sp.
GAGATCCGGCCCGAGAAAAAACGCATGGGAGGCGCTCCTGTGGATCCGGCGGCCATGGAACGGCCGGAGACACCCAGGGAATCGTCCGGGGCTGCACCGGAAACGGACAGCCGGACCCAGGTTCCGTCTGAACTGGAAGGGGGGGGGCCTGCGGCGGAAACGGCTGGAAATGTACCGGAAGGCCGGAAGGCGGAGACCGGAGGGGCTGAAAATGAATAAATGGATCTTGTCGGGGGGACTGGCGGCATTTTTGGCCGCCGGACTCCCGTGGACGGCTTCCTACGGCGCGCCTTATGCGCCGGGGGATCCGTCCTTTTCTGAACAGTGGGCTTTTTATAATGACGGGACCTTTTCCATTGAAGAGGAGAAGAACCGGTATGCGGTCTACGACGACCCCTTTGGACAGCCATGGGCGCCCGGGGACTGGCACTTTGAGGAGCCGGAGATTTTAGGCATGCTGGTCCAGGTGGAGCGGATCCGGGCAGCGGCCGGGATCGATGTGGGGATGGCCGATGCCTGGGCCTCCTACGGAGAGGGAAAGCGGGACGTGGTGGTGGCCGTCATCGATACCGGAGTGGATATTTCCCATGAGGATCTGGCGGGAGCTATCTGGGTCAATGAGGATGAGATCCCGGGAAACGGCCTGGATGACGACGGAAACGGATACGCGGACGATGTGAACGGCTGGAATTTTTACCATAACAATAACCAGATCTATAATGGCTCCGAGGACAGCCACGGCACTCACGGGGCCGGTACCATCCGGGCGTCCTCCAGCAATGGTGTTGGAATCTCTGGGATGATCCCGGGGGACCGGGTGAAGCTCATGCCGGTGAAGGCTCTGGGAGGCGGGGACGGTGAAGGAAATACAGCGGCTCTCATCAAGGCCATCCGCTATGCGGAGGACAACGGAGCTTCGATCTGCAATCTGAGCCTTACTTCTCTTGCCAATGACCAGGCCCTGTACTGCGCCATCCGGGATTCCTCCATGCTTTTTGTGGCAGCAGCGGGAAACGACGGGAAGGATATCGACAGGACGCCGGTCTATCCAGCCTCCTATGAGCTGGACAATGTGATCTCCGCAGCCAATATATCCTGCGGGGGAGAGCTCCACGAAAGCTCCAACTACGGCGTGGGATCGGTGGACCTGGCTGCGCCGGGAAGCTATATCTTAAGTACCACGCCGGGAAACACATACAGCTATATGACAGGAACCTCCATGGCGGCTCCCATGGTCACCGGGGCGGCGGCCATGGTCTGGTCCCATTTTGAAGGCATCGGGGCGGCGGAGGTGAAGGAGATCCTTTTAAATTCTGTGACTCCCCTGGACAGTCTTTCCGGAAAGGTAAAGACCGGAGGAATGTTAAACGTGGGGGCGGCCCTAAGGTATGACCTGGGGACGCTTTCCGGGAATGCCTTTGAAGCAGGCGGGCGCAGGCCGGAAAATGGCACAGCTCCCCACCTGGAGGCCCGGACGGAACGGACCCTGGCCGGATTGTATCTGAAGGTGAGGGTCGTGGATATTGACGGGGATCTGGACGTTCTTTATTATGCGCCGGGAGAACGGAATGCGGAATGGTTCCGGGGAAGGGAGGACTGCCAGTCCTTTACAGTCAGTAACCGTGACATTGCCGCCTTCCGCATCGACCAGGCGGGCGTTTATACGTTTTATGCCAGGGACAGAAGGGGCAACGATACGGCCTATACCGTAAGGATCGCAGATCTGCGGGAGGGTCCGGGGGTCCTGGACCAGTAAATAGAAAACCGTTGTTTTACAGGGGGTATGGCAGGGAGAGCAGCCAGTCTGTAAAACAACGGTTTTTTGCATTTTGGTATTCCCTTTTACCGGATCACATGGATCCAGCCCTGGGGCGCTTCGATGCGGCCCATCTGGATGCCGGTCAGGGTATCGTAAAGCTTCTGGGTGACGGGACCCATTTTTTCCATGCCGCTGGGCAGGCAGATCTCGTTTCCATGGTCCACGATCTTTCCGATGGGAGAGATCACTGCGGCGGTCCCGCAGAGGCCGGCCTCTGCAAATTCCTTCACTTCCTCAAAGGGAACTTCTCTTTCCTCTGCCTTTAAGCCCAGGTAATGCTCGGCCACATAGAGGATGGAGCGGCGGGTGATGGACGGAAGGATGCTGTCGGACTTGGGAGTCACCACGGTGTTGTCCTTTGTAACGAAGATGAAGTTGGCTCCTCCGGTCTCCTCCACATTTGTTCTTGTGGCAGCGTCCAGATACATATTTTCATCATAGCCCTGCTGGTGGGCGTCCACGATGGCGTGGAGGCTCATGGCATAGTTCAGACCGGCCTTTACATGGCCGGTGCCGTGGGGGGCTGCCCGGTCAAAGTCGCAGACGCGGATGGTGATGGGCTTTGCACCGCCCTTAAAGTAGGGGCCCACCGGCGTACAGAAGGTGCGGAACTGGTATTCGCTGGCAGGCTTTACGCCGATGACGGGATCCGATCCGAACATATAGGGACGGATATAGAGGCTCGCACCGGAGCCGAAGGGCGGCACATAATCGGCGTTGGCCTCTACGACCTTTGTAACGGCCTCCACGAAGCGTTCCTTGGGGAATACGGGCATTTCCAGTCTCTTTGCAGAGTTTTCCATCCGCTCGCCGTTTAAGTCGGGGCGGAAGGTGACGATATGGCCGTCCTCGGTGGTGTAGGCTTTTAAGCCCTCAAAGCAGGTCTGGGCGTACTGGAATACGCAGGCGCACTCATTCAAGAGGATCTGGTCGTCGGTGGTCAGGGCTCCCTGGTCCCAGGAGCCGTTTTTATAATTGGAAACGTATCTGTAATCGGTTTTCATATAGCCGAATCCGAGATTGGCCCAGTCGATGTTTTTTGCTGCCATAGATTTTTCCTCCGTTCTGCCGCTTTTGCCGGAAATGGAGCCTCCGGGGCTTTTTTGCGGCCGGTAATTATTTTTTTCCATTATAATGAGTTCTTCCGCAGACTTCAAGTTTTTTATGGAAAAAAGATGAAAAAAATCTATGAAAAATGCGAAAAATGTGATACAATATAATTTCAAGTTATGACCGATATGAATATATGGAAAGGAAGGGGAAAATGGAACGATTATTTACTGCATGGAAGCTGAAAAATCTGGAGATCCAGAACCGGATCTGCGTGCCTCCCATGGTCTGCTTCGGATGGAGCGATGAAAGCGGCATGGTGGTGGATAAGAACGTGGAGCATTACCGGGCCATGGCAAAGGGAGGACCTGGGCTCATCATCCAGGAGGCCACCTGTGTCAGCGAAAATGGCCGTTTAAGCCGGGACCAGCTGGGGATCTGGAGCGATGCCCATGTGCCGGGGCTTAAGAGGATCGTGGAGGCAGTCCACGGAGAGGGCGTCCCGCTGCTTTTACAGATCCACCACGCCGGGGTGGTGTCTGAAACAGAGGATCCCGTATGTCCCAGCGATTATTCCCTGGTCTTTAAGGGAAGGGAGCGCCATGGGCGGGAGCTTTCTGTGGAGGAGATCCAGAAGATCGAAGGGGATTTCATAGAAGCAGCCAGAAGGGCATATGAGGCCGGTTACGACGGCGTGGAGCTCCATGGCTGCCACAATTACCTGCTGTGCCAGTTTTTTAACCGCCGGGTGAACCGGAGGACAGATCTGTATAATGCGGAAGATATGCAGATCGTAAAAAATATCATCGACGGGATCCGGAAGGTGACGCCGCCGGAATTTGTGGTGGGGATCCGTCTGGGGGCCTTTGAGCCGGAACTTTCCGACGGTGTGGCCCATGCTAAAAAGCTGGAGGCCATGGGCATCGACTTTATAAACGTGTCCTATGGCTTTGATAAGGAAGCTGTGCGTGAGAAGCCGCAGGGCTATCCCTTCGCAGAGGCCATTTACGGGGCAGAACGGATCAGGGCTGCCGTGCAGGTTCCTGTTTTTGCTGTGTACGGGATCCAGGACGGGGAGACGGCAGAGGCCGTTCTTAAGCAGACCGGAGCGGATATGGTCAACATCGGCCGCGGCGTTTTAGTGAATTATAACTGGGCCAGCGATGTGAAGGCGGGACGGGACCCGGGGAAATGCCTGTACTGCAAAACGTGTATGTGGCGGTCGGATCCGGATCAGTGTGCCGGGAAGCTGCTTTTTAACAGAAAGAGATAGGGGAGTCTTACGGACATGGAAAAGGGAAGAAAAAAGATCCATTATGCCTGGTTCATCCTGGCTGGCTGCTGTATCATGCAGGGAGCCAGCCTGGGACTGATCAATAACTGCTCCGGGGTGTTTTATTCTCCGGTGTGCCAGGATCTGGGATTTGAGATGGGGAAATTTACGTTTTACCGGATGCTTTATTCCATAAGCTCTGCTCTGGTCCTTCCATTTGTGGCGAAGAGCTTCCAGAAGCTGGACGTGCGTGCGGTCATCAGCGCGGCGGCAGTGGTGTTCGGCGTCTCCAATATGGCCATGGGGACCTTCACAGAGCTGTGGCAGTGGTATGCGGCCGGTATGATCCAGGGGATCGCGTCCTCATTTTTGTGCATGATCGCGGCCCCCATCCTTTTAAATAACTGGTTCCACAAAAAAGCAGGAATGGCTGTGGGGATCTCCGCCGCATTTTCCGGCCTCATGGGCATGATGGGGAGCAGCGCCCTGGGCTTTATGATCCCGGCCCTGGGCTGGCGGGCCAGCTACGGGATCATCGGGGCGGCCAGCATCGTCCTGATCCTTCCGGTCTCCCTGTTCGTTTTAAGGAACCGGCCGTCGGATAAGGGGATGCTCCCCTATGGGGCGGAGGAGCTTCCGGAAACAGCGGCTGCTTCCGGAGAAAGGCCGGATGTCAGAAAGAATGGTCCGTCAGCCGTAGCGGCTGGTCCGGAAAAGGGACTTTCCCTGGCATCCCTGGCAAAGCAGCCGGTTTTTTATCTGGCGCTTCTGGCCTATGCGGGAGCCCTGGCCGGCTCTTACCTGAACATGTTCCTGACCTCTTGCGGCCTGGATGCGGGCCTTCCCATGGCCGCTGCGGCCATGATGACCACCATGGCGCTCCTTGGAAACATGTCCAGCAAGCTGTTTCTTGGAAAGGCCAGCGACGTGTTCGGGGCGGTCCGCACCTTTGAACTTTCGATTCTGGTGTCAGAGTTCGGCCATGTCCTTCTGCTCCTGGGACTTCCGACCAGCGTCATGGCGGGAGCCCTCCTTTACGGGATCACGCCTCCCCTGTCCTCCGTGATGGCTCCGCTGTTCTGTAAGCTGTTCTGGAAGGGCGAGGATTATGGGACGGCCTATTCCTATGTGACCATGTTTGGGACTCTTCTGGTGTCTCCCTTTAATACCTGGTTTGGAAAATTTTATGATCTCACCGGAAGCTACGATCTGACCATCGGAGTCAGCGGCCTTCTCCTTCTGATCACCCTGGCCCTGGTGTGGGCCGGGGGCCGGAGCCTGAGGGCAGAAAAAAGGGCTTAGGGCGCTTCCTGGGCCAGGCGGATGAAGGCGTCCATCTCCCTGGTGACCCATTTATCCTTGTGATAGAGGATCTGACGCCAGATATGCATATGAAAATCCTTTACCGGCAGGACGGCCAGATGTCCTGCCGATATTTCGTTTTTAATGGAAAACTCCGGAAGAAAGGAGATCCCGGCATTATTTTTCAGCAGGCGGATGATAAATTCCGTGTTTCCAATTTCTAAAAACGGCTCGATCCGCAGATCCATGGACGTCAGATACCGGTCCAGAACGAACCGGTAGCTGGCGTCCTTTTCAGTTAAGAGAAAGGGCTCCGGAAGGAGCTCCTTAAGCTCCAGGGCTTTCCGGCCAGCCAGGGGATGGGCAGACGAGGCCACGAAGACAATGTCCTCCGGCTCCTCCAGGACCTTGACCCAGCGGTGGTCGTAGATCTTCTGATCCAGAAGGTACACGAAGTCGATGGCGTTGTGGTTCATCCGGTCCAGAAGCACGTCCGGGGAGTCCAGGACCATGCTGACCTTTACCTTTGGGTGGGCCTTATGGAAGGCCTCCATAAGATCCGGGAAGATGGAGGCGCAGATGGATTCGATGGTCCCGATGGTCAGGGCCCCGGTCAGCTCCTGGCTTTCGGTCACTGCGGCTCTGGCGCAGGAGATCTCCCGCATGACGGCGGCGGCATGGTCATAGAAGACCATGCCCTGATGGGTTAGGATGGTCTGTTTTCCGATGCGGTCAAACAGATGGATCCCCAGCTCCTGTTCTAACTGCTTGATCTGGATGGTGACTGCCGCCTGGGAATAGCCCAGGGCCCGGGCGGCCTTTGAAAAGCTCTTTAACTGTGCCACCTGGAGGAAGGCGGCGATCTCGCGTAATTCCATGGCGTTATCCTTTGCAGATCTTTGTTTTTTGTTTCTGGGGCTATCATACAGGATGAAGAATGGGAATGCAAGTAAACGATAAAAATATTTTAATAATATATTTAAAACATTAAATTTTACTTTTATCATTTCTTATGATATGCTGATTTAAAAGACTGGGGCCAGAAGGAGTTCTGGTCCGTTTGTTTCTGCCGCCGGGGGAGAGCGGATCCATAAGAAGAAAGGACAGGAATGACCATGGAAAAGACCAATGTAAAGTACAATGCCTACATTAAGATCCTGGAGGAGGAGTTAAGACCGGCCATGGGCTGTACAGAGCCCATCGCTCTGGCATATGCGGCTGCTGTGGCCAGAAAGGTGCTGGGAGAGCTGCCGGATAAGGTGGTGATCGGAGCCAGCGGAAGCGTCATCAAGAACGTGAAATCGGTGATTGTGCCCAACACGGACCATTTAAAGGGCATTCCGGCTGCGGCTGCGGCTGGTATCGTGGCCGGGGATCCGGACAAGGAGCTGGAGGTGATCGCCAGTGTAGAGAAGGAAGCGATCGCGGAAATGAAGGAGTTCCTGGAAAAAACACCCATTTCCGTGGAG
>NZ_JAXXBR010000023.1:0-6831 GCF_037242085.1 Alitiscatomonas sp.
AAGGCGATTCCAACTGGGGCTACGCGCCGGTGGTCATCCTCGGACCGGTGATCGGAGCGGTGGCAGCCGTCCTGTTATACGGAGTCATTCCGTGGGCATAAAAGTCCAGCAAGCTCTCCCGCTGTGCGGATGGGGCTGCTGCAGGAGATCATCTTCAGCAGTCCCCGGAAGCCGGCTTACAAAAATAAAAGATAGATTTGCAGAGATAAGAGCAGAGCAAATAAAGCATGGAGACATGTTTTGTTTGCTCTGCTCGTTTAGGAGATGAGAAGTCATGTATGATGTGATCATTATCGGCGCAGGCGTATCCGGAGCGGCGGCAGCCAGGGAGCTGTCCCGGTATAAGGGAAGGATCTGCGTCCTTGAAAAAGAAGAGGATGTGTGCTGCGGCACCTCCAAGGCCAACAGCGCCATCGTCCACGCGGGGTATGACGCTCCGGAGGGCTCCCTAATGGCGAAGCTCAACGTGGAGGGAAACCGCATGATGGCGGAGCTTTCCAGAGAGCTGGATTTCCCGTTCCGTCCCTGCGGCTCCTTTGTGGTATGCCTGGACCGGGAGATGCTCCCGGATCTTCAGGCTCTGTATGAGAGAGGCGTAAGAAACGGCGTTCCGGGGCTGGAGATCATTACCGATAAGGAGCGGATCCGGGAGATGGAGCCCAACCTTTCGGACCAGACCGAGGCGGTGCTTTATGCTCCCACAGCCGGGATCGTCTGTCCCTTCTTATTAAATATCGCCATGGCGGAGAACGCCTGCACCAACGGCGTGGAATTCCGGTTCAATACAACGGTCACCGGCTTTACCAGGACAGAAGAGGGGTGGCTGGTCCACACGGATAAAGGCGATGTGGAAACCAGGACCGTGGTCAATGCGGCGGGAGTTTATGCAGATGAGCTGCATAATATGGTCTGTGAGGAGAAGATCCATATCACTCCGCGCCGGGGAGATTACTGTCTCCTGGACAAGAGCGCCGGAGCCCATGTGAACCGCACGATCTTCGCCCTGCCGGGGAAATACGGAAAAGGCGTTCTGGTGTCGCCCACGGTCCATGGGAACCTCATCGTCGGCCCCACGGCCATTGACATCGGGGATAAGGAAGCCACCGCTACCACCAGAGAGGGGCTGGATCAGGTGATCGAAAAGGCGGGGATGAATGTGAAGGACCTTCCCATGCGGCAGGTGATCACCTCCTTTGCCGGTCTCAGGGCCCATGAGGACGGCCACGAATTCATCATCCGGGAGCTTCCGGGAGCTCCGGGCTTTGTGGACTGCGCCGGGATCGAATCCCCGGGCCTTACCAGCTCCCCGGCCATTGGGAAAATGGTGGCGGAGATCGTAGAGGGGATCTTACACCTTCCGGAAAACACGGACTTTAACGGCGTCAGAAAGGGGATCCTGGACCCGGATACACTTTCAAAGGAAGAGCGGGCAGCGCTCATTAAAGAAAATCCGGCTTACGGAAACATCATCTGCCGGTGCGAGATGGTCACGGAGGGCGAGATCCTGGATGCCATCCACAGGCCCCTGGGAGCCAGATCCCTGGACGGGGTCAAGAGAAGGACCAGGGCCGGCATGGGACGGTGCCAGGCGGGCTTCTGTACGCCCAGGACCATGGAGCTGCTCCACAGAGAGCTTGGCATTCCCATGACGGAGATCACAAAATCCGGCGGGGAGTCCAGACTCCTTGTGGGAACCAGTAAAGATACCCTTGGAAAGGAGGATGCTTAAGATGAGAGAATACGATCTGGTCATCGTCGGCGGCGGCCCCGCGGGGCTTGCGGCAGCAGCGGCGGCAAAGGACAGCGGCATCGACAGCATCCTGATCCTGGAACGGGACCGGGAGCTGGGCGGGATCCTGAACCAGTGCATCCATAACGGCTTCGGACTCCATACCTTCAAGGAGGAGCTGACAGGACCGGAATATGCGGCCAGGTTCATTGAAAGGGTCCGGGAACGGAAGATCGAATATAAGCTGAACACCATGGTCATGGAGATCAGTCCCCAGAAGGCAGTGACGGCCATGAACCGGGAGGAAGGTCTGTTTGAGATCAAAGCCAGGGCTGTGATCCTGGCCATGGGCTGCCGGGAAAGATCCAGAGGAGCACTCAATATCCCCGGCTATCGTCCGGCTGGTATCTACTCTGCGGGAACGGCCCAGCGGCTGGTCAATATGGAAGGCTTCATGCCTGGCCGGGAGGTGGTGATCTTAGGATCCGGCGATATCGGACTCATCATGGCCCGGCGTATGACCCTGGAGGGCGCAAAGGTGAAGGTGGTGGCAGAGCTGATGCCTTATTCCGGCGGCCTTAAAAGGAACATCGTCCAGTGCCTGAACGATTATGGGATCCCATTGAAGCTGAGCCACACGGTGGTGGAGATCAGGGGAAAGGAACGGCTGACGGGGATCACCCTGGCAGAGGTGGACAAAAACGGAAAGCCCATTCCCGGCACAGAGGAGGACTATTCCTGTGATACTCTGCTCCTTTCTGTGGGACTGATCCCGGAAAATGAGCTGTCTGGCGGCATGGGCGTGGCCATGAACCGGGTCACCTCCGGCCCCAGGGTCAACGAGAGCCTGGAGACCAGCGTGGAAGGCGTGTTCGCCTGCGGAAATGTGCTCCATGTCCACGATCTGGTGGACTTTGTGTCAGAGGAGGCGGCGGCGGCCGGAAGACATGCGGCTTCCTATATAAAAGAGGGCCGGAAGGAAAATGCCAGGGAGATCGCCATAAACGCTGTGGAAGGCGTCCGGTATACGGTTCCCTGTACGATCTCGCCTGAACGGATGGAGGATACCCAGGTGGTGCGGTTCCGTGTGGGAAACGTTTATAAAAACTGCTGCATCGGCGTATACTTTGACGGGAAGCAGGTGATCCGGCGGAAACGGCCGGTGATGGCTCCCGGAGAGATGGAAGAGATCCGGCTGGAAAAGGAAAAGCTTCTCTTGCATCCGGAACTGAAAACCATTACAATTAAGGTGGAGGAGGCGTAGAAAATGGAGAGACGGGAACTGATCTGTATCGGCTGTCCCCTGGGATGCGCCCTTACGGTGTCCATGGAAGGGGCAGAGGTGGTCTCGGTCACAGGAAATACCTGCAAGCGGGGCGACGTGTACGCCAGAAAAGAAGTGACCAACCCAACCAGGATCGTGACCTCCACCGTGAAGGTCTCCAACGGAACGGCAGATATGGTGTCTGTAAAGACGAAGGAGGACGTGCCGAAGGAGAAGATCTTTGACTGTATGAGAGCGTTAAAGGATGTGACGGTCCAGGCGCCGGTCCATATCGGAGACGTGGTCCTTAAAAACGTGGCAGGAACCGGCGTGGACATGGTGGCCACAAAAAATGTGGACTGAAGGGAGCTGGGACAGAAGAAAGGAGAGGCCTATGACCATGGAGAAAAAGAACCTGGGGCTGGGAAATATGAACGGGATGACCGATCAGGATCACAGGACCTGCGGGATCAACGACATGAACTGCCTGGGAGGAGAGGAGAAGGAGCAGACTCTGAACGATATGAACGGGGTGAGCCGGGAGGACGAGACGAGCTGCAGTCTCAACGATATGAACTGTTCGAAAAAAAAATAAAACTATTGCAATTGCTTCTTGAGTGTGATATGATGTAAACGATAACATAAGTAACTGGCTGAAAAGAGTGGACGAAACAAAGTCCACTCTTTCGTTTTGTATCTTCTTTCCGGTCCGGAAAAGACACGCACGGACGCGGGGGAACAGCCGGTGCTGATAAAAAGAAAGGTGGTGGGATCGTGTCAAAACGGGAAGACTATGAGGCAAGGGTGGAAGCATTCTTACTGCCTGTCATGGAAGAAAATCATTTTGAACTGGTGGATGTGGAATATGTAAAGGAAGCCGGAACCTGGTATCTCAGGGCCTATATTGATAAAGAGGGCGGCTTTACGGTGGATGACTGCGAGATGGTGTCCAGACGTCTGGGCGACTGGCTGGATAAGGAGGACTTCATCGACGAAAGCTATATTTTAGAGGTCAGCTCTCCGGGACTTGGAAGACCCTTAAAAAAGGAAAAGGATTTTAAGAGGAGCATGGGCGAGCAGGTGGAGATCAAGCTCTACCGGGCCGTGGACCGTCAGAAGGACTTTACAGGGGCTCTTGCAGCCTATGATGAAAATACGGTCACCATCCGCTATGAGGATGGGTCAGAAAGTACATTCGACAGAAAAGATATTGCCTTAATCCGTCTGGCATTTGATTTTTAAAAGGAGGATAAAAGATGAACAAGGAACTGATGGAAGCAATGACGGTGCTGGAAAAGGAATATAACATCAGCAAAGACACATTGCTGGAGGCCATCGAGAATTCCCTTCTTACGGCATGTAAGAACCATTTCGGGAAAGCGGACAATGTGAAGGTGATCATTGACCGCGAGGGCTGCGACTATTCTGTTTATGCAGAAAAAGAGGTTGTGGAAAATGTGGAAGACCCGGTGACCCAGATTAGCCTTGCAGACGCGAGAATGAAGGGCGCGAAGTTCGACCTGGGCGATATTGTCCAGATTCCCATCGATTCCCATGATTTCGGCCGGATCGCCACCCAGAACGCCAAAAACGTGATCCTCCAGAAGATCCGTGAGGAGAGCCGGAAATCCCAGTTAAACGAGTGGCAGTGCCGGGAGAAGGAGGTAGTGACCGGTATCGTGCAGCGTTATATCGGACGGAACGTCAGTGTGGATCTTGGAAAGATCGACGCTATCCTGCCGGAATCCGAACAGGTAAAGGGCGAGGTATTCCAGCGCACGGAGAGGATCAAGGTCTATATCCTGGAGGTAAAGGATAATCCCAAGGGACCCAGGATCTCCGTATCCCGTACCCATCCGGACCTGGTGAGACGCCTGTTTGAGGCGGAGATCGCCGAGGTGCGGGACGGAACGGTCGAGATCCGCGCCATTGCCAGAGAGGCCGGTTCCAGAACGAAGATCGCAGTGAGCACCACAGACCCCAACGTGGATCCGGTGGGCGCATGCGTCGGCTTAAACGGAGCCAGAGTCAACGCCATTGTCAATGAGTTAAGAGGCGAGAAGATCGACATCATCAACTGGGACGACAACCCGGCATTCCTGATCGAAAATGCCCTGAGTCCTGCCAAGGTGATCTCCGTTGTGGCCGATGAGGATGCGAAGGAGGCACAGGTCATCGTTCCGGATTATCAGTTATCTCTGGCCATCGGCAAGGAAGGACAGAACGCAAGGCTGGCGGCGAGACTGACCACCTATAAGATCGATATTAAGAGCGAGACCCAGGCAAGGGAAATGGGCCTGTTTGATGCCCTGGAGTCCGGCGAATATGAAGACGGATTTGAAGGCGAGTTTGAAACTGAAGGCAGCTATGAGGTTCCCGCAGAGGAAGACTACCAGGAGGAATCCGAAGAATAGGAGAGAAGTGATCTTACAGTGAGTACGGAAAAAAAAGTTCCGCAGAGACAGTGCATCGGCTGCGGAGAAATGAAGAACAAACGGGATCTGATCCGGGTTTTAAAGACAACGGACGGTCAGATCACCATCGACGCCACTGGAAGGAAGAATGGGCGGGGTGCATATCTCTGTCCGTCCATGGACTGCTTAAAAAAGGCCGTGAAGGGAAAAGGGCTGGAGCGCTCCTTTAAGATGGCGATCCCCAAAGAGGTATATGAAAGTCTGGAAAAGGAGATGGAGCAGCTTGATCAATAAAAGCAGGGTTTTTGGCCTTCTGGGCCTGGCCGCCAAGGCGGGAAAGGTGCAGAGCGGAGAGTTTTCCACGGAGAAGTCCGTGAAATCCGGGAGAGCATACCTGGTCATTGTCTCGGAAGAGGCGTCGGAAAATACAAAGAAGAAGTTCCGGAATATGTGTACTTACTATGAGGTCCCCTATTTTGAATTCGGAAGCAAGGAGGAGCTGGGCCACGCCACCGGCAGGGAGATGCGTGCTTCCCTGGCTGTGCAGGACGCAGGCTTTTCCGAGGCCATGAAGAAACAGCTTTGTATGAACGGAGGTAGTGAGTGTGAGGGATAACGATTTAGCTAAGAACTTAGGAAAGACGAATAAAGAGGTTACAGATACGTTGCAGAAGAATAATATGGAAGAAAACAGCAGTATGACAAACGGAGCCGGAACCCAGCCCGCCGGCGAGAATAAGGAAGGGGCAGCTCCGGCCAAGAAGCGGATCGCAGCCGTATACCGTCCCCAGAACAGCACCCAGAAGGGCCGCGGCGGCAGAAGCCAGGGACAGGGAGCCAGAAACCAGAGATCCACAGGACCAGGCATGCAGGTGCGTCCTACAACCTCTGCTCCGGCCCAGAAGCCCAAGGCAGCTCCGGCGGAAGAGGTGAAGGAACAGACCACAGCTCCCGTCCAGGAGACAGAGATGGCTCCGGTGCAGGCCGCTTCCCAGACAGAGGCAAGGCCCCAGGGAAGCCGCCAGGGAGGCTATAACCGCGACGGCCAGAGAGATGGGAACCGTCAGGGAGGCTACAACCGTGACGGCCAGAGAGACGGAAACCGCCAGGGAGGCTATAACCGCGACGGTCAGAGAGACGGAAACCGCCAGGGAGGGTTTAACCGTGACGGCCAGAGAGATGGAAACCGTCAGGGCGGGTTTAACCGCGACAGCCAGAGAGACGGGAACCGTCAGGGTGGGTTTAACCGCGACGGCCAGAGAGATGGAAACCGTCAGGGCGGGTTTAACCGTGACGGCCAGAGAGATGGGAACCGCCAGGGAGGCTATAACCGCGACGGCCAGAGAGACGGAAACCGCCAGGGCGGATATAACCGTGACGGCCAGAGAGATGGGAACCGCCAGGGAGGCTATAACCGCGACGGC
>NZ_JAXXBR010000091.1:0-49613 GCF_037242085.1 Alitiscatomonas sp.
ACGGCTGGCAATAAAACCGCTGTAATGGCGTACAATCTGGTTGACTGCTTCAATAGTTCTTTCTATGTATTGTAAAAAACCACATTGAGGGTCAGACTTTTCTAGTGTAGGCGGATGGCTTTTTTTAACGGTTTACCGAATGTAGATATATGCTTCCTCCTGTAAGCCGCTGTCTGTATCAAGTAGTGAACTTTAAAAATCATCTGTATTTGAGGATTTGAAATGGGAAATGTATACTACTATTCGCTCGGCATCACAGGGGATGAGCTTTGGAGCGACCCGAACGACAGTGACCGCCTTATGGTGCTGTATGCCGGCATACAGCGGGAACAAATTGCAAAAAGCTATAAAATCCAACATACTCCAGGCGGGCGGGCTTTTGTCCGTGTGAGCAATGGGCGGCGCATCTATCTTGATGAGGCGCTCAACACCCGAATCAGGTAAGCTGCCTGCGGCTGACAAAGAGGAATGTTCGCAATCCCCACGGCTGGGAAGTGAAGTTCATAGTCATAGTGCATAGCTGTGAACGCACATCCGCAGCTGGCGGACACAGTGAATGGATTGGGGAATATTTTTGAAAAGCATAAAAGAGTGCGGAGATTGACCATATAGGTCTTTCTCCGCACCCTTTCATTTTACCCGTATTTCGCAGACTTTAATTCTAACAGGAGTCAGTTAAGAAACAAAGTAAATGATGAAATTAAAGAATATGTTTGTAAGAGTTTTGGTGTGTGGAACCACAATTGTGCAGGAAGATGTCCTGTGTAGCTCAGTGACTTAACGCTGAAATATCTCCAGCAGCTGTCTGATATTCTTCTTTCCAAACGATACCTGTTCTCCATCATTAACAATCAAGCAGGGGACACTCATGACCTGATACTTTTCCCGAAGGTCCGGGAAGTGATTCAGGTCATAGACTTGGGCGGTGATGTGCGGATTTTCTGCGGCGATCCGCTGGGCCGCCGTTACCAGCTCTGGGCACATGGTACAGGAGAGGGAGACCAGGATCTCTAATTTGATAGGTTTCTGGATTGACTGGATCGCTGCTCTTGTATCTTCGTCCAGAGCTTGCCCCGGCCCGGCGGCGTTGTAGAGGCCCAGGACGAAGGAGGTGAACTCGTGGCCGCCGGGGACTCCGTAGAAAGCGAGCCCCGTCCAGCTCCCATCTGGCCGGAAAACCCGGACGCAGGGCAGGTGTTCCATCTCTCCGACCTCTCCTGTCTCCGTTGTGAGTTTGCTGCTCTGTGCCGCCAGCTCCTCCATATACTGTTTCAGTTCGACCGAAAGAGGCGTTTCGTCCAGATACAGCCGCAGAACCAGAGGTGAGGCCATCCGGGCAAACACCGTATGGAGCTGGGCCAGCATATCCCCCGTAAAAAGCGTGCTGCTTGTTTCGGTGGAAGCCGCCGTTTCTGCTGTCCGGCTCACCGGAGCATTGGGATGGATGCCAGTCTTTTCCTGCATGGCGGCGCACAGGCGTTCCAGCTCCGTGGCGGCAAGGGCGCCGTCTCCCACGGCGGTAACGACCTGGCGCAGAGGCTTGACACATACATCGCCCGCAGCGTACAGGCCGTCCACAGTCGTCTTTTGGCTCCGGTCTGTGAGGATATAGCCCTGGTCATTCAATTCAGCCAAGCCACGCACCAGCTCTGTGGCCGGCTCATAACCGGCAAAGACGAACACGCCGAAGGTCTCTCCGTCCGCCGCGTGGTGCTTGGTCACTTGACCGGTTTGGGTATTTCGGTACCGGAGATAACGAAGCGCAGTGTCGCCGGAAACCTCCTCCACCTCTGTGTTGGTGAGGACCATGATCTTCTCGTGGTTTCTGGCTGCGTCCGCTGTTGCCTGGGCGCAGGAGAAGTCGTCTCCCCGGATGAGGATGGTCACATGGCGGGCGTACTTGGTCAGGAACACGCTCTCCTCCGCCGCAGCGAAGCCGCCGCCCACCACAAAGACATCCTTCCCGGTGAAGAACTCCCCATCGCAGGTGGCGCAGTAGGCAACACCCCGCCCCCGGAACTGCGCTTCACCCTGGAAACCCACTATACGGGGATGGGCACCGGTGGCCAGCAGGACGCCGAAGCACTTCAAATCACCCCGCCCAGTGCGCACAGTCTTTACATCACCAATCAGACCCAGCTCGGTGACCTCCGCCAGGAGGAATTCTGCTCCGAAGGACTCGGCCTGTTTCCGCATGGTTTCCGTGAGCGCGGCGCCGCTGGTTCGCTCCACCCCGGGGAAATTGACGACTTCAGCGGTAATGGTAATCTGCCCGCCGAAGTGATCCTTTTCCACGACCACGACCCGGTAGCGGGCCCGGGCCAGATAGAGGGCGGCGGTCAATCCCGCCGGCCCTCCTCCGATGACCACGACATCGTAGAAATTTTCCATCCGCTCCATGGCTTACAGCTGCCCCACTAAATCCAGGCTGGGCTTCAGGGTCTCGGCGCCGGGCTGCCACTTCGCCGGGCACACCTCGTCTCCATGCTCCGCCACAAACTGGCAGGCCTGCACCTTCCGCAGGAGTTCATCGGCGTTCCGGCCCACATTGCCGGCGTTGACCTCATAGGCCACAATTTTCCCATCTGGATTTACGATGAAGCTGCCCCGCTCGGCTACGCCGTCCGCCTCGATATAGACCTCAAAGTCTTTGGCCAGACAATGGGTGGGGTCGGCCAGCATGGGATACTGGATCTTCTGGATGCGCTCGGAGGCGTCATGCCACGCCTTATGGACGAAGTGGGTATCGCAGGAAACAGAGTAGATTTCGCAGCCGATGGCCTGGAATTTCTCATAGAGATTGGCCAGATCCTCCAATTCCGTGGGGCACACGAAGGTAAAATCGGCAGGATAGAAGAAGAACACGCTCCACTTGCCCAGCACTTCTCCCTTGGAGACGGCACGGAAAGCGTTGTTCTGGTAGCACTGTACGGTGAAATCGGCAATTTCTTTCTGAATCAGGGACATGGGTGGTTCAACCTCCATTCATATTTCTTGAGGTTAGCAATAACTAACCACAAGAAAATTATAAGGGGTTTCCGGCTCCTTGTCAAGAGGGAGTGCAGATGCCTTTGAACATATATTGCTCGACTCAATAAAAGTGCTTCTATATAAGTCGGTGGGCTTGATTTTTGCGTTAAACAGGTGTATACTGCTCGGTAGTTAGTTGCCGATAACCTATTTTAAGGGATGAGGGTGCCTATGGAACTTCTGCGATCTTTCCTTCGCAACACACGAAAACCGGAAGGTTTTCTGGGCAAGTGCATGGTAGCCAGCATGAATTATGCCCATGCCGCCCTGGCGGACTGGGGACTGGGCTATTTACCGGAAACAGGTCCCGTCAGGATTGCGGAATTGGGCTGCGGCGGCGGCCGAAACATCCGGGCCCTTCTGCGAAAATACCCTGCCGCAACTGTCACCGCCCTGGACTATTCAGAAATATCCGTGGAAAAGGCCAGAAATATCAATCAGGAAGAACTGCAGGTTGGCCGTTGCCGTGTCATACAAGGGGATGTGTCGCACCTTCCCTTTGAGGATGGGGTGTTTGATCTGGCGACTGCCTTTGAAACGGTATATTTTTGGCCCGGCCCCACGGAGAGTTTCCGGGAGGTGTACCGCACCTTGCGGCCGGGCGGCGTCTTTCTGATCGTCAATGAGGTGGACGGAGAAAATCCCCGAGACAGCAGGTGGCTTTCTGTCATTGATGGGATGAAGATATTCAACCGGAGCCAGTTTGTCACCTTTCTCACCGAGGCTGGTTTTTCTAAGGTTATCGTGAAGCGGGATGCGAAAAGGCACTGGCTCTGTGTGCTGGCGATTCGGGATGATGCGGGGTATTTAGGCAATACATAACACAGAGAGGTCCCTTATGAAAAATGCGGGAGGATTTCTATGAACTGGACGCGCAGCATCTTGGACGGGCTCGCTATGGCGGCCTATTTTAACCTGTTCGCCGCAGCGGCTGCGCTGTGTAAGCCCCGGCTGATGTTTCCCTGCTATCCGCCCGCCATCATCAAGGCGGCCAAGGAGCCGCCTACAAAGCGGGAAGCTGCCGGATATTGGCGGTGGATCATCTTTGGGGAATTGCTCCCGCTGTTGCTTTACGGCGCCCTCAGCGCAGTGGCGGGCGGGACACATGGTTTTTGGCGCCTGGCGTTAACGGGCTACATCCAGTGGATGATGGTCAACATAGGCGATCTGTTTTTTCTTGATGTGTGGCTAATCCAGAAAAAGGCGAAAAACCGTTTTGTGCTCCCCGGCACAGAGGGCCATCCCGGCTATGAGTTCAAGGCATGGATGAAGGATTATGCGCTACCGGAGCATCTGCTCCAGTGGACGCTCTTGCTGTGCCCGCTGCTGGCGGCGGCTCAGGCGGGATTGGGACTGTTATTTCAAAAATTATGATACGAGGAGACGGGCGGATGAAATATGAAAAATCCCGACAAGAGGAGATCCACCTTGGTGCTCACGGCGAGGACTATGGAAGTTGGATGTCCAACCCGGTCTTTTACATGGTGGGCGGACTGCTGGTCCTGTCAGTGGTGCTGGCGATGCTGTCCTTTGTGGTGTTCCGGCTGCCATGGCTGGGAGCGGTTTTTTCGGTGGTTGCCGCAGCATTTCTGGCCCTGCTCTGTTGGAGCGGCTGGATACGAAAACAATACGCCTTCGGCGGCGGGATGATGGAGCGGACCCACCAGTGCCTGCTTGCCCATCTGGGCTTTGACGGCAGGGGGACGCTGCTGGATGTGGGCTGCGGCTCCGGCGCCCTGTCCATCCGGGCGGCCCTCACCTGGCCGGAAGCGCAGGTCACCGGTATCGACTATTGGGGCGCGGCATACGGCTACGGCCAGGCCATGTGCGAGAGCCATGTGAACGACGCGGTAAGGAAGGCCTTTCCGGTGAAAAAGGTCACCTCGTCCCGAAGCAAGCGGGAGACCGTGGTGCTCTCGGAGACGGAGCTGGACGAGGACGCCCTGCGCGCGGCCATCTCCGCCACCGGCTATGAAGCGGGAGAAATCCGGCAGGAACCTTGGGAGAAAAAAGGGCTGTTTGGCCGATAAGTATCTGAGATACAGATCAATCGAGAGGAGGCAAGAGGATGCTGGCAGAATTTTTGTCAAAACAGGGGGAATGGACACAAGTGATGCCTGGTGCGCGAGCCTGCCTGTTCTCCCTGTGCGAGAGGTCATTCCCTCTGCCCCTCCGGTTGGAACCTCTGCACTTTGAGGTATTGTTCTGCCTGGCCGGGATGGTGACTCTGACCCGGCGGGATGGTTCGGCTCTGAGGTTAGGTACCCGGCAGGTGCTTCTCCTCACCGACATCTCTGATCTGACCGATACCAGAGTGGAGACCGGCTTAAAGGGTGTGCTGGTGGCGGTGGACGCTCGGGGTGCCCGGGCGAGTCTAAAAGCCATTTGTGACCTGCTGGGCGGTTTGACTTTGAACACGGATCAAGTACGGCGGTGGATGGTCAGCCGGGGCGGCTGCGCTGTGGAGGGGCCCTCTCGCTGGAGCCAGGCGGCCTTCGCTGACCTGGATCGTTTGCCCCAGAGCGAGCGGGCACGCTGGTGCGTGTGGAAGTCGGTGGAACTGTTGTATCTGCTCTCTGCCCAGGGGAAACCAGCGGCGGAAATGGCCCCGGTGCTGGATCAGGAGATGATCCGGACCTTGGCAGAAACCCGCCGATATATGGAGGATAATCTGGACGAACCCCTCTCCATATCAACTTTGAGCCGCCGTGCCTGCCTCTCTGCAACTACATTCAAGGAGGGGTTCCGTCGCCTGTACGGACTGCCGGTCCACACCTGGCTGCAGCAGCGGAGGATGGAGCGTGCGGCGGAGTTGCTGCGGGACTCCTCTCTTAGCGTGCTGGGGGTAGCCCAGTCAGTGGGATACAGCAGCGCCAGCCAGTTCTCCGCCGCTTTTCGGCGGCAGTATGGCATGTCTCCAACCATGTATCGAAAAATGTCTGAACCGGCATAACATCGTCTGATTCGGTGAGACACAGCATTGTTTATCCTTTATAATACTCAGATACATAAAAAGCTTGTTTCCGGACAGGAGGAGATTTCAATGAAACAACATCGCTTCTGGGCCTGGGGTGCCGTGATTTGCATGGTCATGGTGATGATTACGGGCTACAAACACAAATAAAGCAGAAAGGAAAGATTTCCATGATGAAACACTATGTCAGACTGGCCTGCTTCGTGGGCGGCACTCTGTTCGGCTCCGCCGGCGTGAAGCTGCTCACCAGCAAAGACGCCAAGAAAGCTTATACTCACATTACCGCCGCCGGCCTGCGGATGAAGGATAGCGTGATGGAAACTGTGACCTGTGTGCAGGAGAACGCCGCCGACATCCTGGCCTCTGCAAAGGACATCAACGAGACCCGAGCCGCCAAGGAAGCTGAGACCCAGGTGGAGGATCAGGAAGCCTGAGAATTGCGGAAGGGAGCCGGAAAACGGCTCCCTTTTTTCCATGAGGAGAGATTTAGTATGCAAGCAACCATCGTACATGAGAGCCGGGGGCGGATGCGTCTGCGGCTCCGCCAAAAAAATATATCCATTCGCCAGGCGGATCTGCTGGAAACCTGGCTGAAGGGACAGCCCTGGACCCGGGAGGCCGTGGTCCATGAGCGCACCTGCTGCGTCATTGTAACCTATACGGGAGACCGGGAAGCCGTCCTCTCCGCCCTCGGTGCGTTCACTTGGGCCGGGGCGGAGTCATCCGTCATCCTGCCCGGCCACAGCACCCGGACTCTGAACCGAGAGTTCCAGGAGAAACTGGTGGGCAAGGTGGCGGTGAAAGCAGCCACTACCCTGTTTTTGCCCGCCCCGCTGCGGATCGCCCGGATTGTCTGGCACATGATCCCCTTTCTGCACAGAGGTCTGCGCTGCCTGGGACATCGTCAGATCAAGGTGGAGATGCTGGATGCGTTGTCCATCGGGATCTCCGTCTGCCGCAGGGACTTCGGTACTGCCGGCACTGTCATGTTTTTGTTGGAGATCGGTGAACTGCTGGAGGATTGGACTCGGAAGAAATCCGTAGCCGACCTGGCAGAGAGCCTGTCTCTCCATGTGGATCGGGTGTGGCTGAAAACCGAGGCTGGTGAAGTGCTCACCTCCATCGGCCAGATCAGACCCGGCGACTGGGTCGTGGTTCGAGCCGGAAGCGTCATCCCCCTGGACGGCGTGGTGGAGGAGGGGGAGATCACCGTCAACCAGGCGTCCCTCACCGGCGAGTCCGTCCCCGTGGCCAAGCAGCGCGGCGGCGCGGTGTACGCCGGCACCGTAGTGGAGGAGGGAGAGTGTGTCCTGGAGGTGAAGCAGGCCACCGGCCAGAGCCGCTATGACCAGATTGTGGAGATGATCCAGCGGTCTGAGCAGATGAAGTCTGCCGCCGAAGCCAAAGCGTCCAACTTGGCGGACAAACTGGTGCCCTATACCTTTGCCGGCAGCCTGGTGAGCCTTGCCCTCACCCGGAACGTGACCCGGGCCTTGTCGGTACTTATGGTGGACTTCTCCTGCGCCCTAAAGCTGGCCATGCCCCTGGCGGTGATCTCCGCCATGCGGGAAGCGGGACGGGAGCACATCACCGTCAAGGGCGGAAAATTCCTGGAGGCGGTGGCGAAAGCGGATACCATCGTCTTTGACAAGACCGGAACCCTCACCCACGCCTGCCCCCGGGTGGCAAAGATTTTTACCTTCAACGGAAAGATAGAGAATGAAATGCTCCGTCTGGCCGCCTGTTTGGAGGAGCACTTCCCCCACTCCATGGCCAACGCCGTAGTGGAGGAGGCCAAACGCCGGGGCTTGCACCACGAGGAGCGCCACGCCAAGGTGGAGTACCTGGTGGCCCACGGCATTGCCAGTTCAGTGGATGGGGAGCAGGTGCGCATCGGCAGCGCCCACTTCATCTTCGAGGATGAGAAGTGCGTGATCCCGGAGGAGGAGCGGGCCAAGTTCGACGCGCTGCCCCCGGAGTATTCCCAGCTCTATCTTGCCATCAACGGGGTGCTCTCCGCCGTGATCTGCATCTCCGATCCTCTGCGGGAGGAGGCGCGGGAGGTGCTCTCCGCCCTGCGGGTCCTGGGTGTGCGGAATGCCGTCATGCTCACCGGGGACAGCCCCCGCACCGCCGCTGCCATCGCGGAACAGCTCGGGGTGGATGCCTTTCGGGCCGGGGTGCTGCCGGCGGACAAGGCGGAGTATGTGGCCGCTTTGCGGAAGGAAGGGCATACTGTCCTTATGGTGGGAGACGGCATCAACGACTCTCCGGCCCTCTCCGAGGCGGATGCCGGCATCGCCATCAGCGACGGGGCGGCCATCGCCAGGGAGATCGCCGACATCACCATTGCCGCCGACAGCCTGTGGGAACTGGTGCGCCTGCGGCAGCTGGCCATGGCCCTGATGCGCCGCATCCGGAATAACTACCGCTTTGTCATCGGGTTCAACGGGGCGCTCATCGGTCTTGGCGTGACGGGCATTCTGCCTCCAACCACCTCCGCCATGCTCCACAACCTGTCTACTCTTGGCGTAAGCCTCCACAGTATGACTGCCCTGCCAATGGCCGGGCAAGAGACAGAAGCACGGAAGGATCTGTAAAGTTCAGAAGATCTCACATGGATTTGTTTCGAACATTGACTGAACGGAGGAACGGAATTATGAAGAAGAACACCTTGTATCTGATCGGTGCTGTGGCCGGTGCTCTGTTGCTGCTGCTGGCGGTGCCCTTGGGACACCTCTATATCGGATGGTATTTATCTGCATGCGGCGGGATGGATACGGAAAGCTATCTGCGGCTTATGCAGAGCGCAGTAACCGGCCTTCAGATTTTTGGGGGCGTCCTCATGGGCCTGTTCGGCACGGCGTATCTTTTCCGGCGTAAACCGTAAGCGATGATTTTATACTCGAATGCCCCGGTGTGCAGTTATACGCCGGGGCATCCTTCGTTGTGCGCCGCAGGAAATTTTTCTCTGGCTCTTGACAAATTGATTCACTGGTCGTACTATAACATTGTTATGTAACACTGCTATAAGGAGGGCCACGCCATGGAAGAAAAATCTACCGCCACCCTGGAGAATATCCAGGAGGCCGCTCTGACGGAATTTCTGGACAAGGGCTTTCTTGGGGCCTCCCTGCGGCAGATCGTGAAGAACGCCGGGGTGACCACCGGTGCGTTCTACGGGTATTTCCCCAACAAAGAGGCGCTGTTTGCCGCCATTGTAGAGCCCCACGCCGCCATCCTGATGGAAAAGTTTATGGAGGCGCAGACCTCCTTCGCCAAACTTCCGGAGAAGGAGCAGCCATCTCACATGGGAGAGGACTCCAGAACCTATGTGGATTGGATGGTGGATTATGTGTGCCGGCACCGGGAGCCGGTGAAGCTGCTCCTCACCCGCGCGGAGGGGACCGGCTACGAGAACTTTGTCCACAATATGGTGGAGGTTGAGGTGGAATATACCCTCCGGTATCTGGAGGTGCTCCGCCGCCTGGGCCGGAGCATCCCGGAGCTGAGCCGGTCCCTGTGCCACATCATCGCAAGCGGTATGTTCAATGGGCTGTTCGAGATCGTGGTCCATGATATGCCGCGGGAGCAAGCCCTGCGGGATGTGGAACAGTTCCGCAGCTTCTACACTGGCGGATGGCTGAAATTGATGGGGGGATAACCCCTGTCTTTTTTGAATATTGGTTAGTTATTGCTAACTTAAAAGGAGGCTTTTCTTTATGAAGCAGAAGAAAAAGAGCGATGTGGCCGCCCTGCTGGACTATGCGGGCAGCCACAGAGGGCTGACCTTTCTGGGGCTGGCCCTGTCGGCGGCGGCCATGCTGCTGAGCATGGCGCCCTACATCTGTATCTGGCTGGCGGCCCGGGATCTGATCGAGGTTGCCCCGGACTGGACGGCGGCCCAGAGCGTCACCCGGTACGGCTGGATGGCGTTTGCGACCGAGGTGGGCGGGATCGCGCTGTATTTTGCCGGCCTGATGTGTACCCATCTGGCGGCGTTTCGCACGGCGGCCAACATCCGCAAGCGGGGCGTGGCCCATGTGATGGAGGCCCCGCTGGGCTGGTTCGACGCCAACGCCTCCGGTCTCATCCGGGGACGGCTGGATGCCGCTGCGGCGGATACCGAGACGCTGCTGGCCCATAACCTGGCAGACATCGTGGGCACCATTACCCTGTTTGTGGCCATGCTGGCCCTGATGTTTGTCTTTGACTGGCGGATGGGCTGCGCCTGCCTGCTGGCGGCAGTCGTCTCCATCCTCTCCATGTTTGCCATGATGGGCGGCAAAAACGCACAGCTTATGGCCGAATACCAGGCCGCCCAGGATCGGATGACCAAGGCGGGCACCGAGTATGTCCGGGGCATCCCGGTGGTGAAGATCTTCCAGCAGACGGTGTGGTCCTTCAAGGCGTTCCAGCAGGCCATCGAGGAGTACAGCGCCAAGGCGGAGCACTATCAGGCGGATGTATGCCGGGTGCCCCAGTCCATCAACCTGACCTTTACCGAGGGAGCCTTTGTGTTCCTGGTCCCGGCGGCGCTGTTCCTGGCCCCCGGCGCCCTGGCCGCCGGGAGCTTCGCCGGGTTTGTCACGGACTTTGCCTTTTACGCGGTGTTCTCCGCCATCATCTCCACCGCTCTGGCCCGGGTCATGTTCGCGGCCTCCGGTATGATGCTGGCCTCCACCGCCCTGGGGCGCATCAGTACGGTCATGGACGCGCCGGCGCTGACCATTCCGGAGCACCCCAAGACGCCCCGGGACGGCCGTGTGGAGTTCGCGGATGTGAGCTTCACCTATGACGGAGCGGAACGCCCCGCCCTCTCCCATGTGTCCTTCACGGCGGAGCCGGGGCAGACGGTGGCCCTGGTGGGACCCTCCGGCGGAGGCAAGACCACGGCGGCCAGCCTGATCCCCCGGTTCTGGGATGTATCCTCCGGCGCTGTCCGGGTGGGCGGCGTGGATGTGCGGGAGGTGGATCCTCATGTGCTCATGGATCAGATCGCGTTTGTGTTCCAGAACAGCCGCCTGTTCAAGACCTCCATCATGGAGAATGTCCGGGCCGCGAAGCCGGACGCCAGCCGGGATGAGGTGCGCGCCGCCCTGATGGCGGCCCAGTGCGGAGACATCCTGGAAAAACTCCCCCAGGGCATGGACACCTTGATCGGCACCGAGGGCACCTATCTCTCCGGCGGTGAGCAGCAGCGCATCGCGCTGGCCCGGGCCATTTTGAAGGACGCCCCCATCGTGGTGCTGGATGAGGCAACCGCCTTCGCTGACCCGGAGAACGAGGCGCTGATCCAGAAGGCGTTTACCAAACTGACCCAGGGCCGCACCGTCATCATGATTGCCCACCGGCTGTCCACGGTGGTGAGCGCGGACAAGATCCTGGTGCTGGATGAGGGCCGTATTGTGGAAGCGGGGACCCACAAGGAGCTGGCGGCTGCCGGCGGGCTGTACGCCAAAATGTGGGCGGACTACAACCAGGCGGTCCAGTGGAAGATCGGCAGCGAGAAGGAGGCGGTATAAATGTTCAGCAAGAACTTTCAGCGGAAATATGCCCTGACAGACCAGGGCCTGCGAAATGTCCGGAAGGGAGCCTTCTGGACGGTGATCGTCAACCTGGTGGTCATGGCGGGCATGGGCATTTTGTATCTGCTCATGGGCGGATTTATGGGTACCTTGACCGAGGGGGCGTCTCTGCCCGGGCCGCTCCTGTTCGCGGGCCTGACGGTGCTGTTCGTTGTGCTGTCTTTCGTGACCCATCTCCAGCAGTATCAGGCCACATACGGCCTTGTCTACAATGAGGTCAAGGGCACCCGCCTGTCCCTTGCGGAGCGGCTGCGCAAGCTCCCTCTGGGCTACTTCGGCAAGCGGGACCTTGCCGACCTGACGGAGACCATCATGGGAGATGTGAACCGGATGGAGCATGTCTGGAGCCATGTGCTGGGGTACCTCTGGGGGGCCTATATCTCCACGGCTATCATCGCCGTTTGCCTGCTGGTGTATGACTGGCGGCTGACCATCGCCTGCCTCTGGGGGGTTCCGGTGGCATTCGCCCTGCTCTTTGGCGCCCGGAAGCTCACCGCCCGGGCTTCGGAGCGGACCAAGGCAGCGGCGCTCCGGGTATCCGACGGCATCCAGGAGGCATTGGAAAATGTCCGGGAGATCCGGGCCGCCAATCAGGAAGCGCGGTATCTGGAGGGGCTGAATCAAAAGATCGACGAACACGAAACGGTCACCATCCGGGGAGAACTGGGCACAGGCATCTTTGTCAACGCCGCCAGCGTCATCATGCGGCTCGGGGTGGCCACCACCATCCTGGTGGGCGCGGACCTGATCCTCTCCGGCCAGATCGACTTCATGCTGCTGTTCCTGTTCCTGCTGGTCATCACCCGGGTGTACGCGCCCTTCGACCAGAGCCTGGCACTCATCGCGGAGATGTTCGTCTCCCAGGTGTCTGCCGACCGCATCAACGAGATCTATGATACCCCGGCCGTCAGGGGGGTGGATACCTTCCAGCCCCAGGGCCACGACATTGTGTTTGAACATGTGGGCTTCGCCTATGACAAAAAGAAGGTGCTGGACGGCGTCAGCTTCACCGCGAAGGAGGGAGAGGTGACCGCCCTGGTGGGACCCTCCGGCTCCGGCAAAAGCACCTGCGCCCGGCTGGCTGCCCGTCTGTGGGAAATCTCGGAGGGAACGATCCAGGTGGGCGGCGTGGACATCTCCACCGTGGACCCGGAGGTGCTGCTCACCGACTACTCCATGGTGTTCCAGGATGTGGTGCTCTTCGACGACACGGTGATGGAGAACATCCGTTTGGGCAGGCGCGGCGCCACTGATGAAGAGGTCCGGGCCGCGGCGGAGGCCGCCAACTGCGACGAGTTCGTGCGGCGGCTGCCCAAGGGCTACGATACGCCCATTGGGGAAAATGGCGCCAGGCTGTCCGGCGGGGAACGGCAGCGCATCTCCATCGCCCGGGCGCTTTTGAAGAACGCGCCCATCGTCCTGCTGGACGAGGCCACCGCTTCCCTGGATGTGGAGAACGAAACAAAGGTCCAGGAGGCCCTCTCCCGCCTGCTCCGGAGCAAGACCGTGCTGGTCATCGCTCACCGGATGCGCACCGTGGCGGGCGCCGATCACATCGTCGTGTTGGAAAACGGCCGCGTGGCAGAGGAGGGCACGCCGGCGGAGCTGATGGGGCGGGGCGGTCTCTACCGCCGCATGGTGGAACTTCAGAGCGAGAGCGCACAGTGGCAGTTGAATGCCGTCAGATGATAGGAAGGCAGAAGGCGGGGGACCTGCGGGAGTCTCCGGCCTTCTGCCCGGTATAAAACAATAAGCCCAGCAGAAAAGATATCTTGCCGACAATGATGATGTCCCTTTTTATATAAAAGCAATCGAATCTGTCCTCGGGATTTTGAAGGTTATTATTGTGAAATGGGCTATGCTGGAAAACTGGTCGGATAAATGAGTTCTTTTCAAAAGCAATAACAATCGGATACTGCCCTACTAAAGTCCGTCTTGTTGTCGAACTTTTATACATAACAAAAATGAAATATGAACCCCACTAATCGGTGCCTATCCCTTTCCTTGTGAAAAAGACAGGCGCCGATTCCTTTTTGGAAAAAACCGAAAGGTCCAGAGGAAATGCGGAGTTGGATTTGCTGTTGGATGAGGACGGTGTGGATGCCATCCTCATGGGCAGACGGACACAGTACCCGGCCGAGGCCGTACAGCTCGTGGAGCGACTGGAGCAGGAGTTTGTCAACGACCTGTTCAGCACTCTACGAGAGCGGATGCTGGATTTGCGCTATTGCAAAGTGGTGTTTGTAGGCGGCGGTGCCATTCTGCTGCGTCGGCAGATCGAGGAGTCTGGCAAGGTGGGGACGCCTCTGTTTGTCACGCGCATTAACGCCAATGCGGCCGGATTTGAATACCTGTACCGGCTTGAAACAGCGGGCAGGTGACAATTATGGCGCCAAAAAAAGAAAGGGGGCGCTTCTCCCTTCGATTCAATATCGGTGATCCAGTGCAGCGGACCGCCGTTGAACTGCTTGAGCTACAGCCGCCCCACAGTAAAGCTCAATATATTGCAAATGCGCTTATATACTATAACGCTCATTTTTTTGATGACCCTCAGCCATTAAAAGCGTCAGTCATTGACCGTGCGGCCATTGAAGAGATAGTACGGGAAATTATGTGTCAGGAAGAGCAGGCTCCAGATAAGGCAGTTTCGACCGGGGAATCCTCTCCTCCAAAGGAAAATAAAATAGCCCCGCCGTCGCAGAAACAGGCGGCAGAGCCATCAGAAAGTTTGACAACGGCTGGGGCTTCCGAAGTTGATGATATGACCCGCAATCTGATTGCCAGCACTATGGCAGCTTTCCGTAGAAACAACTAAAAAAGAGGTATGGGAGCGAAGCTGTGTCGACTCTCATACCTCTTACTTTTCCTGTATGGCAGCAATGAAGCTGTCGATAATCTGCTCCAGGTGGCGGTATTGGCTGGGTGCCAATGTGGAAATCTTCTGCTGGAGCAATGAAGTGTCTGCTTCAAGAATTTTACCACGCAGCAAATAGTCTGCGCTGATACCAAGTGCTTCACAGATCTTCAGCATGGTTTCTGGTCGCATCGCTTTTTGCCTCATTTCCGCATACGAGATGGTTTGCGATGTGAGATGCGTTAAATTCGCCAAAGTCTCCTGTGTCATATTTAATTGTTTTCTTCGTTTCAGAATCCGCTGGCCCATTTCTTTCAAAAGCTCATTCATTCGCAATCCTCCATGCCATAGTTACATTTTATCCACTATAGCACGAAAATTAAGCGACCATGATTGAGTTTAGACAACCATAGCATATATAATAATCATAAAACGAAAAAATTTGGAGGAAAAGCAAGTGAAAGGATATTCGTGTGCTGTAATTGGTCAACACCCTACCCGATTCAAATTCAAATACAAATGAATATATGACCTCGTGCAAGCGCATAAAAAAGCGAATGCACGACGTATTTGTGTCACTGTACCAGCGAGGTGTGCGTTGCTTTTTCGTTGGGGGCGCTCTGGGAGTAAATATGTGGGCAGGCGAAATCCTGTTGGATATGCAGCGCCAGACGGAATATCAGGAACTACAAGTTATAATGGTCTGCCCCTTCCCCGGCCATGATGTTCGATGGGATCCCAAGAGCCAGGCACGGCAGCGAAAACTCCGTGAGGGCTGTACCGAGGTTATGATGGGTACAGAACACCCCGGAAGCGAAGGGTATAAAAAGCGCACAGAATATATGATGCGGCGGGCCGACTATGTTGTGGCTGTTTATGATGATCCGACACATTACAATGGGATGGAAACAACAATAAGATTCGCTGAAAAAAGAAACTTGTCAATAGTGTTGATTCATCCAGACACAGGAATTATAAAAGAACTGTTTAGGTAAAAAAGAAGGGTAGTCGAAATACAAATTGAAATTGCCTCTTATAGCTTCTTCCGATAAAGCTGGCGATAAAAGAAAAACCGCATTGTTGGAGCCGCCGTGAGATGACGCCGAACAGCCGCCGGGGGATGGCGGGCCGCCGGGGTGAATTGTCTCGCCGTCGAGCCTTGACAACTTCTGGAAGGTTTCTATAACAACTTCCGGAAGGTTTCTATAGCCATGCTTGCCAGAACTCAGAAACCATAGTATACTACGGTTAGCGACAACGAACTCTTGGATTGGAGGATAGCATTATGGACATGAAACAACTGGAGATTTTTGTGACTGCCTGTGAGCGGGGCAGTTTTTCACAGGCGGCAGCCTGCATGTATATGACCCAGCCGAATATCAGCAAATCGATCCGAGCCTTGGAACACGAATTAGGGCGGCCCCTCCTGATCCGAAACGCAAAAGGAGTACAGCCCACCACCTACGGGAAGACTGTGCTGGAGCATGCACAGATGATCCTGAAGACGGCCGCCACAATCTCCTCTCTGGCTATCCCAGACGAGCAGGATAATTTGAGCCTGTCCACGTATCCCAGCAATATGGCGGCCCGCCTGTTGGTGGATTTCTATCAGACATGGGGACCCGCCATCCATATTGAGCATCATGAGGGTACGGTCGAGGAGATCACCGACCATGTCCACCAAGGGATCTCCGAGGTTGGCATTGTCTATGTGGCAAAAAAACAGACTGGCACGTTCCAGCATATTCTCTCCCATAAGAAATTGGAATTTATTCCCCAGAGCGAAAAGAGCATTTGCGTCTATGTGGGCCCCAACCATCCGCTCTACCACGCGGACAGCGTGGACTTTTCCGATCTGCCCTGCCTGAAATTCATCCGGGGTGTGCGGGACTTCTTCTCAATGGAGCATCATCTGGAAACGGTGAGCATGGGCGTGATCGATCCCGGCGTCATGAAGCATGTTGTGTACAGCAACAGCGACCATCTGGTCACCAATTTTCTGCTCCATACGGATGTGTGCAGCCTCGGCCTGAACTTTATGTACCGGCCTTACGAGCAGTACGACATCAAGCCCCTGGCCATCAATGGCTGCGAGCCCTTTCTCCAAATCGGCTATGTTCGGACACCTGAGCGCCCGCTCTCACCCCAGGCGCGCTGGCTGACGGACCGCTTTGGTGAGATGCTGCAGGGGTATGAACTCCAGTTATAGCTTTCCATAAAAATTTCGCCTCTGGTAAGCCATAGCTAACCACTGTATACTGATAAAGCGCGGCGGAACCCCGTAACTTTAAAACTGGAGGTATTTATGAAAAGAAAATTGTTAACTGCGCTGCTCTGTGGTGCTTTGATGCTAACGGCCCTGGCTGGATGTGGCCAAGGGGCAGATGACCAGTCTGGCGCTAACGGCGCTTCCGCAGATGGTGAGAATATTGCCAGGGACGAACTGGTCTTTGTGAACTACCGGGATATCCGGGATCTGAATCCGCATCTGTATGCGGGAGAGATGTATGCTCAAAGCATCCTCTATGATACGCTGGTGAGCAACACCAGTGAGGGCTATGTGGGCTGCTTGGCCGAGGATTGGACGATCAGCGAGGACGGCCGGATCTACACCTTCAACATCCGAGATGGAGTGAACTTCTCCGATGGTACGCCCTGCGACGCCAACGCAATTCTGGCCAACTTCAACGCGATTTTGGAGAACCGGGAGCGCCACACCTGGCTGGAGATGATGAACCTGCTGGTGAGCGTGTCCGCCCCGGACGATGATACCTTTGTTATTGAGATGAGCGAGCCATACTATCCTATGCTCACCGAGTTGGCCTGCATCCGTCCCTTCGCCATGATTTCACCTAACTGCATGATCGACGGCAGCACCAAGGACGGAGTCAACGGCTATATCGGCACCGGTCCCTATGTACTCACGGATTTTGTCACCGACGAGTACGCGGTCTTTGAGCGCAACGAAAACTATTGGGGAGAGAAACCCACCATCCAGAAGATCACTGTCAAAGTTATCCCTGATAACCAGACCCGTATCATGGCGCTGGAGAACGGAGAGATCGATCTGATCTTCGGCAAGAATATGCTGGACGCCGATGCCATCAGCCAGTATGTGGACAGTGACAAGTTCACAGTCGGCCTGTCTGACCCCACCTCCACCCGCCATATCGTCCTCAATACCACCCATGACATTCTGGGGGACAAGGCGGTGCGGCAGGCTCTCCAGCACGCTACCAACCGGCAGGCCATCTCCGAAGGTATCTTCTATGGCTTGGAGCCGGCGGCCGACACCCTCTACTCCACCACTGTACCCTACTGTGACGTGGGCCTGGAACCTTATGCCTACGACATGGACGAGGCCGCCCGCCTGCTGGACGAAGCGGGCTGGACCATGGGGAGTGACGGTATCCGGGCCAAGGATGGTCAGAAACTGGCTCTGGATCTTCTTTATAACAGCGACAGCGTCACCGAAAAGACCATCTCCGAGTACCTACAGAGCGAATACCTGAAACTGGGCATCTCTCTGAACATCCACGGCGAGGAGGAGCAGTCCTACCGTGACAACATGAAGGCCGGCAACTTTGACATGGTGTTCAACATCTGCTGGGGGATGCCCTATGATCCCCAGTCTTCTCTGGCGGCCATGCGTGCCCCGGTGTACGGCGACTACGCCGCACAGCAGGGTCTGGAGGACAAGGCGGAGATCGATCAGGCCATCACCGACATTCTCACCTCCACCGATGAGGCGGAACGCCAGGAACTGTATACCTTCGTGCTCACCCGGCTCCACGAGGACGCCGTCTACATCCCCCTAACCTTCGAGACCAACAAGGCCCTTTATACCTCCGACCTGAAAGGGGTCCACTTCGGCACCGACCAGTATGACGTGGACTTCGCCAGCATGTACTTTGAGTAAACTGTCAGCGAGGGCCGCTTCCTTGGAGGCGGCCCTCATGCTGGTTCTGTGATATGAAGTAGAAAGGGGCATCCATGAAACGCTATGTGATCCGTCGGCTGCTAATGGCGATCCCGCTGTTGCTGGCCATTTCTTTTGTTTGTTTTGTATTCATCAATATCATTCCCTCCAACCCGGCGGAGGTGGCTCTGCGGGTGCAGCAAATGCCTGTCATCACTGAGGAGGCCATCGCCGAGATGGAGGAGATGCTTGGGCTGAACAAGCCCTTCCTGGTACGCTATTTTGACTGGGTGCTCGGCTGCCTGCAGGTGGACTTTGGCATCAGCTATGTCAACCCTGCCCGCACGGTGGCCGGAGAGCTGGCCCGCTGCCTGCCCGCCACCTTACAGCTGGCGGCAGCCTCTTTCGTCATCGTGCTGTTGCTGAGCATTCCTATCGGCTTTCTCTGCGCCGTGTATAAGGACCGGTGGTTCGACAAACTGATGCGGGGGCTGGTCTTTGTCACCACCGCCATGCCCGCCTACTGGGTGGGTCTGCTGCTCATGTGGCTGATCAGCGTTAAGCTGGGCTTGCTGCCCACCAACGGCAGCGGTACGCTGCGTCACCTGATCCTCCCCGCCTTTACTGTGGCACTGAGCTACATTTCCACCTACATCCGGCTCATCCGCAACAATATGCTGGAGAATATGAAGCAGGACTATGTGCTCTACGCCAACGTCCGCGGCCTGCCCCAGCGCTCCATCTGGGTGAAACATGTGCTCAAAAATTCCATGCACACCTGCATCGTGGCCATGGGTATGAGCATCCCCCAGATGATTGCCGGCACTATTGTAGTGGAGAATGTGTTCTCCTGGCCGGGGCTGGGGACCCTGTGCATCAGTTCGATCTTCAACCGGGATCTGCCGGTGATCCAGACCTATGTGCTGTTTATTGGCGTGCTGTTTGTGGTATTCAATCTGGTATTTGACATCCTGCAGACCGTATCCGACCCCCGGCTGAGAAGGGAGGGCTGAATTTTGGGTAAACGCTTTTTACACAACCGCGCTGCGGTCATCACCGTGGCTGTAGTCCTGCTGATCGGGCTGATCGGCATACTCGCCCCCGTTCTGGCCCCCCACGACCCTTATGCTACTGATATCCTCAACAAATTCGCGCCTTACAGCATGGAGTACCCCCTGGGTACCGACCATCTGGGCAGGTGCGTCCTCTCCCGGCTGATCTACGGCATCCGGCCCACGCTTGGCCTGGCGTTGCTGACCATGCTGGGGACTATCGCCCTGGGGGCGGTACTGGGCATCATGGCCGGCTATTTCCGGGGCGTGGTGGAGGAGGTCATCATGCGTGTAGTGGATGTGATGCTCTCCTTTCCCAGCCAGATCATGGTGTTTGCCGTGGTTGGCCTGCTGGGCATCAATGTGCAGAACGTCATCATCGCCAACGTATTTATCAAATGGGCCTGGTACGCCCGTATGATCCGCACCGGCGTCATGCAGTACCGGGAGCGCAACTTCATCCAATTCTCCCGCTGCGTGGGGATGCCGGAGCGGTTTATCCTGTTCCGTCATCTGCTGCCCTCTATTACCTCCGATCTGGCAGTGCTTGCCTCCCTGGATGTGGGCTGGGCCATCATCAATATTTCCACCCTGTCCTTCCTGGGATTGGGTGTCCAGGCCCCCACGCCGGAGTGGGGAGCCATGCTCAACGAGGCCAAGGAAGTTTTGACCAGCAACCCCACCCAGATGATCGCCCCAGGTATCGCCATCGTAGCCTTGGTGTGCTGCTTTAATCTGATGGGCGACGCCCTCCGGGACGTGCTGGACCCCAAGGAGGTGGATCGATGACCCCGGTTTTTGAATTGAAGGATCTGCATGTGACCCTCCGGCAGCACAGACACGCCAAAGAGTTGGTAAAGGGCGTCTCTTTTGCGGTAGAGCCGGGCGAGTGTCTGGGTATTCTGGGAGAGTCGGGCAGCGGGAAATCCATGTCCATGAAGGCGGCTATGGGCCTGCTGGACAAGGGCTTTTCCGTGTCCGGCGCGGCAATGTTTCAGGGAGAGCCTTTGCTGGAGAAAACTGGGGAGGAACTGCGCCGCCTACGGGGCGGTAAGGTGGGCGTCGTGCTACAAAATCCAATGACCTGCTTCGACCCCCTCTACCGTATCGGTGCCCAGATCGCTGAGACCTTTGCCGCCCACAACAACTGGGACGGAGATGAGATTCGCTGCCGCTCCTTGGAACTGCTGGAAAAAATGCGCATCCGTAGTCCGGAGGAAGTATTGGAGAAGTATCCCCACCAACTCTCCGGTGGGATGCTCCAGCGGATCATGATTGGAATTGCCACCGCTATGGAGCCATCCCTTCTGATTGCGGACGAGCCTACCACCGCCATTGACGCCATCACTCAATATGAGATCCTGAATGAGTTTTTGCGGGTCAAGCAGGAAAACCAGACTGCCATGGTATTTATCTCCCACGATTTGAACGCCATCTCCCGGGTAGCGGACCGAATCGTGGTGCTCAACCAGGGCCGTGTGGTGGACGAGGGGGATTTTCAGCACATCCTCCACCACGCGCAGGACCCGTACACCAGGCTGCTGGTGGAAAAGCGGGCGGATGTGATGCGCCGGTACCGGCAGGTACTGGCGGGAAAGGAGCAGTCTTATGCTTGAACTGAAGGATATCTGCGTCAGTTTTCGCAGTGAACGGCAGGACAGGGTATTCGGCCATACCCGCCAGCAGGTGCTGTTCGACGTGTCCCTCTCCGTAAAAAAAGGGACCTGCCTGGGTATTTTGGGAGAGTCGGGCAGCGGGAAGTCCACCATGGGCCGGGTGCTGTGCGGCCTGCTCAGGCCGGACAGCGGCGAGGCCCTTCTGGATGGCATCCCGGTCTACGGCTCCCGTGCCGGGCGTCGGAACCTGCAGAACAAACTTAGCGTAGTTTTCCAAGACTACACCACCTCCGCCAATCCCCGGTTTCGGGTCAAGGACGTCATTGGTGAGGGTCTTACTGTCCGGGAACGGCGGGAAAAGCGCCGGTTAGACCGGCCCCGGGAAATTGCCCGGCTGCTGGAGCTGGTGGGCCTGCCCGCTGACTTCGCCGGACGATTTCCCCATGAGCTCTCCGGCGGCCAGCTCCAGCGGGTGTGCATCGCCCGGGCGGTGGCCTGCAGTCCGGAGGTCATCCTCTTTGACGAGGCCATCTCGTCTCTGGACGCCCACACCCAGGTCCAGATCATGGATCTGCTGCGGGAACTGAAAGAGAAACTGGGACTGACCTATGTGTTCATCACCCACGACCTGACCTCCATCACTTATCTTTGCGATGATGTGCTCTTCCTCTACCAGGGCCATGTGACGGAGTATCTCCCGGTAAGCCGCATCAGCGAGGCAAAGGACGAATACGCCAGGCGGCTGTTGGAGTCCATCGTGGTATTCGATATGGAAGAAAGGAAGGATGCGGTATGATTTTCTGCGGAATAGAATTGATGCCGGGACAGAAGGAGAGGGTTCCCCTTCCAGTACCCGGTGCGCAGTCCTTAGATACTGTCTGCCTGTGCGGCGCCGCCCTAGGCAAGACATTAGTGGTCACGGCAGGGGTCCACGGCTGCGAGTATGTGGGAGTCCAAGCCCTGCGCCGTCTGGCGGCAGAGTTGGACCCGGCGGAGTTGTCCGGGAACGTGATCTTTCTGCCTCTGGCCAATCCTACCGGCTTTTATGCTGGAGCAAAGCGGGTAGTGCCGGAGGACGGGGTCAACCTAAACAGGGCCTTTCCCGGTGATCCGGCGGGTACCCTGTCGGTTCGGCTGGCTCACGCGCTGGAAGCCACTCTCTATCCGGCGGCCGACTTCTTGGCCGACCTTCACAGCGGGGACTGCAACGAGGCGCTCTATCCGTTGGTGTTCTTCCCAACGGCGGGGACGGAAGCGGTGAATCAGGCCGCCTGTACGGCTGCCCAGGCGCTGACGGTACCCTATCGGGTCCGCTCCACTGCGAAAAATGGCCTTTACAGTTGGGCCGTGCAAAATAATCTCCCCGCCATTCTCATCGAGCGGGGCGGGATGGGAACCTGGTCTGAACCGGAAGTGGATGCCTGCTGCGAGGATGTGCGTTCCCTGCTGCGTCACCTGGAAATCCTGCCTGGTGGAAACCTAACCCGGGAGCAGGAGGAAATCGTGGAGGCCCGCTATGTGGAAGCCCCCTCCAACGGACTATGGCTTCCAACGGTAGGCCTGAACGAGCGCGTCAGGCAAGGCGCGCTCCTGGGGCGGTTGGAGGACTTGGCCGGCCAGTGTATCTGGGAGGTGCGGGCGGAGTTTGACGGGATCGTTCTCTACCACACTGTCGGTCTGGGCGTCGAGGCCGGAGATCCGCTGATCGCCTATGGACATCCGTAAAGAATTTTGGCGGTTGGCATGGCCCGCCGCAGCGGAAGGGCTGTTGCTGATGATGCTCACTGCCGCTGATCTGCTGATGGTCTCATCGCTTGGGACCGCGGCAGTGGCGGCGGTGAGCATTTTCTCTCAGCCCCGTATGGTGATCCTATAGCGGATACATGCGGTCAGGAAATGGAGCATTTCCGCTGTCGCGCTGCCGGAGTCCAGCAGCTTCTCTTCGGAAACCGTCTGCTGGTTGACGATACGGATGCTGGCGTTGATCCCAACCTCCGGGTCCACAATGGGCGTCTTGTCCACAGAGATGCGCACATTCTTATCCAGGAACCCGATCACGCTGGGCATGGTATCATCTATGACCATGCCGCAGGCGTTGAGCATCCGGCGCACCACATCAATGGCGTGCTGCGGGGAGGAAAACTTGTCCGGGATTTTGACGCTGCGCCCTCCGGCTTCGATCACCTCAATGGCGTATTTCCGTTTGACGATGTACGGTATCATCAGTTCTTTCAGGAGGGAGGCGGCCCGTTCCGCGTTGCCGTCGCCGGCCTCCGCAATGGTGGACGCATGGTGTTCCGCGAAATACCGCTGCACATCCTCAAGGATCTGTTCATAGGTCAGTTCCTGGTTTGCCGTGGGCGCAAAGAAAATATCGTTGAGATTATTCATCAGCAGATTCCTCCTCTTCTTCGGATCCTTCGTTTTCTTCCGGCTGCTCCAGCGCCTTCAGCACCTTGCTCAGCGAAGCGGTATATCTGGAATTGCAGTATTTGATGGCCTGGAACATCCCCCCTCGGTGGCGCACCGGTCGATTTCTTTCCCGTATGGGAGAAGCCCGTCCCAGCCGCCGATGATATATCCCATCTCATCCAGCGCATGGAAGGGGCGGGCCATGCCGGCCAGCGACAGGTGCTCGTTATAATGAAAACGCCCGTCAACCAGAAGCGGCTGATGGGCTTTCAGGTAATTCACGCCCTTCAGGTCGGGCGTCAGAATACGGATGACCAGATCCCCCGCCTCAATCGCCGCGGGAGTGAATACATTCGCCATATTGGAACTGCAGTCCAGGATGACGAAATCCACCAGCTTCGCGGCGTTGACCAGCTGGAGCACCATGGCGTATTTGACTTCCGGGTAGCTTAACGGGTTTTCCCCGGCGGCATACCCCATCAGGCCAATAAAGGGGTAGCTCTTGAGCACTGCGACGTGGCTTGCGACCAGGGAGGTATCAGCTATAAATCCCAAAAGTGCCTGCGGCAATCGCCGGAAAACTGGGTGGTGGTGAAGGGGACCCATGAACCGATCATTGATCCGGAGGCCTTCCAAAAGGTGCAGCTGCTGGTGAACAGCCGCAAGCACACCCGAAGCCGGACCTATGACTTCTTGCTGAAAGGATTGATCTTCTGCCACGAATGCGGCTACCCCATGGCAGTACTCAACCGCAAGAATGCCGCTGGGGAGGATCGCCTGTTCTTTGGCTGCCGGGCCTATCTGCATCCCGATAAGCTGTGCCCGATTGCGAAAGAAGCCGTGGAGAACGCCAGCAAGGCGGCAAGCTGTGAAGCAGAGATACAGGCACTGCAATCCAAAATCACCGCTCAGACCACCAACCTGGATCAGATGTATACGGACCGGCTGAGCGGTCTGCTCTTGGAAGAGGACTTCCAGCGCATCTATCAGAAGGTCAAAATGGATCGCACGGTTCTGGAAGATCGGCTGAAGAGCTTGCAAAGCAGCCGGTGAACACCGAAGAGAAAGCCAGGGCACTGGTGAAGCAGTTTCTGGACTCGGCACTCACCAGTCGGGAGCTGCTAGTCAGCCTCATCGAACGGGTGGAGCTGACCGAGGAAAAAGAGATCATCATCAAATTCCGCTTCCATGAATTGGAGGCGATTTCATAGGTTACGGCAATTCACTGAAAAATTGCCGTAACCTTTTGGGCCAATCATTTACAATAGGTGTGTCGCGATGTATTATAGGCTGCTATATTAATGACACAGGATGTTTGCCTTAAATACAATTTTACTGAAAGCGCGGATGTCAGTTTTAGCATAGTAAGCAAGTTTTCCATTTACTAATATATATTCAATACAGTGGACACGTGGAAAGATATATCAGGAATGAGCCATATTAACAGGTGTGAGATCATTGGACCAAAGCGTTTTAGAGATGAGATCCAGTCGGAAATAATGAAAGCATATAAAAAATATTGTACATAATATAGTTTTCTGAACATGAGAGTCTTCCGGCAGGCCAGGACCCTGACTTAGGATCCCCGGCCTGCCGGCAGCCTCCTTTCCTAATACTGATACTTTTTCCTGTATTTTATAAACATAACAGCGGACAGTAAGAACGCCGCAGCTTCAGCGGCTGGAGTTGCCAGCCATGCGCCTGTGACGCCGAGGATGGCCGGAAGGATCAGCATGGCAGCCACCATGAACACAAAGGAGCGGGAAAAGGCCAGAACCGCGGAAACCAGGCCGTTGGACAGGGCTGTGAACATGCCGCTGGCAAATACGTTAAAGCCGATGAAGACCAGGGCGGAGGAGCAGATGCGGTTTCCTGTTACCGCCAGGCCATAAACGGGATTGTCCGGCCGGGCGAAGATGGCCACCAGGGGCTCTGTGACCGCCAGGGAGACGATCAGAGCAGCCGCTCCAATGAAACCGATGATCTTCATGCTGAGACGGATCAGCTTCTTTAATTTATCCTGGTTCTGCTCGCCATAATAGAAGCTGATCATGGGTGCTACGCCATAGGAATAGCCGGTATACAGGGATGTGGCGAACATCAGGACGTACATGATGATGGTTATGGCCGCCACACCGTTTTCTCCCACATATTTCAGCATGGTCCAGTTGAACATCATGGTGACGATGCCAGTCACCAGAGCTGCCGCCATTTCCGAGCTTCCGTTGGAAGCAGCGCTTATCAGGGTCCTGATCCTGCACACGGGCTTTACAAAATGGAGCAGGCAGTCTTTTTTGGAAAAGATCACAAGACCGGCCACTGCTGTCACGGAGTACCCCAGCCCTGTGGCAATGGCTGCCCCGGCGATCCCCATATCCAATATGGAGATGAAGACATAGTCCAGGACTATATTCAAAATTCCTCCCGTAATGGAACAGACCATGGAAAGAGCGGACTTTCCGGCGGCGATCATGTACAAGGTGAAATTGTTCATCAGAAGGATCGGAACCGTAAAGATCAGATAACGGCTCAGATAGATACGGCAGTAGCCGGCCACGGCGGGAGACAGGTTCATGGATCCAAAAAGGCGGTCCATGACCAGATAGCCCAGGCCGGACATGATGAGTCCCACCGCCACGTTTACAGCGATCAGAAAGGTGAAGTCTTCGTTGGCTTCCTGGGCTTTCTGCTGTCCGGCCTTCCGCATGATGACGGCGCTCCCTCCGGTGGCCAGCATGGTGGAGATGGCTGTGACCAGTGAGATCACAGGCGCTGTCAGATTGACGGCGGATAAGGCATCAGTTCCTATGAGGTTAGATACAAACAGGCCGTCCACCATGGTATAAAAGGACATGAACACGGTCATAACGATGGTAGGGACGGAAAACATCAGCACGTTTTTCAGGGTAACGGGCTGTCGATATGCATTTTCACCGGACATAAATAAAAATCCTCCTTGCATGTTACGGTATGTTTTTATCATAAACCGTACAGTAACAGTATAGTCAAGGGGGATTTTGAATATTTTTTGATTAAGGAACTAGGATCAGCTCGCAGGTGCATTCCTGGAATTTTTCCCGGGCCTTTTCATTTAAGGAATCCAGGGCGTCGGACAGGTCCTGGACCTTCAGGCTGCCGGTTTCGATCTTAAAATATACGGCGACCCACAGATGACGCCCGGTCCGCGTGATATCGAAGAAAACCGGGGAGAAGCGATACTGCTCCAGGACCGGTCCGCAGAGGGCCTTGATCTCATTTATAAATTCCTCATCCGGCGAGAACAGGAATATATCCCGGACGGCGCTCCACAGAACCTTGATGCTTTCTGGAAGCATGAATACCATAACAAGGACGGCCACGATCTGGTCAAAATATGGGGTGATAAATCCCAGGGGCGTTTTTTCCAGATAACGGGACAGGAAAAAGGCCAGGGACATGCCCAGACTGTATACAATATCCAGTTTCCATCCCAGAAGCTCTGCGGTGATGGTGGGCGAGGACAGGTTCCGGTTCAGCCGCTTCATCAGAAGAAAAATGATGATGCTGGCTGCGCCGAGGCAGAACTGGAAAAGGGAGACCTGGGCATTGTTTATGGGATTACCGCCGGATAAAGCGGAATCCAGAACCTCCGCAGACACGCCCATGGTCACGGACAGCATCATAACGCCCTTGATTATGACAAATATGGATTCCAGCTGGAAATACCCATAGGGATGCTTTTCCGATACGGGCTTATGGAACAGGGGCGTCAGGAATAGGAGCAGGGCAATGAAGACCAGCTCCGACGCATCATATACAGCGTCCGTCAGCGCAGACTGGGAATGGCTGTATATGGCAAAAATAAATTCTGCGATGGCAAACAGGAGTCCCGAAAAAAAGGACATCATTAAAATCTGTTTTTCTTTCTTTTCTGTGATCATACGACACCTCTTTGAATGTAATTTTCTGTGTTCAGGCTTATACAGGCAAGGTATCATCTCATTTCTCAAAGGTTTAAAGAGCATTATACCAAATGCTGGAAGAAATGTACAGTTATTGAAGAACGCTTCTGTGATACGCTCCGGCGGGGCCTGGAGGAAAGTTTGCTTTAAAACGGTGGAAAAACTGCCTGTTATGGATTAAAATAGTGGATAAGAGAAATCACAAGGAGGGATCTGCAATGCTGGAAACAGGAACAAAAGCGCCGGCGTTTGAGCTGCCGGACCAGAACGGAGTCATGCACAGACTGGAGGATTACAAAGGAAAAAAGGTGATCCTGTATTTTTATCCCAAGGATAATACTCCGGGATGTACGAAGCAGGCCTGCGGCTATTCGGAGCGCTATCCGCAATTTATGGAGAAGGGCGCGGTGATACTGGGAGTCAGCAAGGACTCTGTGGCCTCCCATAAAAGGTTTGAGGAGAAATACGGCCTTGCGTTCACTCTGCTTTCCGATCCGGAGCGGACGGTCATCGAGGCCTACGATGTGTGGAAGGAAAAGAAGAATTACGGGAAGGTGTCCATGGGCGTGGTCCGCACCACCTATCTCATTGACGAGGACGGCATCATCATCCGCGCCAATGATAAGGTAAAGGCAGCAGATGATGCGGAGAAGATGCTGGGAGAGATGGAATAGGCTGGGTTTGTGCAGCATCATTCGCTAGGAAAGGAGTCCCCCAAATGAAAGAAATAAAGATCCAGGAGCTGGAAAACATCAAGATCGGAAGCGCAGAAAACAAAGACGCCGCCACCGGCTGCACGGTGATCCTCTGCGAGCAGGGCATGGCAGCGGGGCTGGATGTCCGGGGAGGCGGTCCGGCGTCCCGGGAAACGGAGCTCTTGAAGCCCACAGCGGCGGCAGAGTCGATCCATGCGGTGCTGCTGTCCGGAGGCAGCGCCTTTGGGCTGGATGCGGCCGGAGGCGTAATGGAGTATCTGGAGGAGCGGAATATCGGCTTCGATGTGGGGATCACAAAGGTTCCCCTGGTGTGCGAATCCTGCCTGTTCGACCTGATGGTGGGAGATCACCGGGTCCGGCCGGACAAGGCCATGGGCTATGCGGCCTGTGAGAATGCGGAAAAGGGCAATTACCGGGACGGGAATTTCGGTGCCGGGACCGGAGCCACTGTGGGAAAGCTTTACGGACCGGAGTTTTGTATGAAGTCGGGGATCGGAAGCTACGCGGTACAGATCGGAGAGCTGCAGGTGGGAGCCATTGTGGCGGTCAACGCTCTGGGAGATATTTATGACTGGAAGAATGGTAAGAAGGTTGCCGGACTTCTGGAAAAGGATAAAAAGTCCTTCCTTTGTACCGAGGACGAGGTCTATAAGAGCTATGAGGTGGTAAAAAATAAGTTTGTGGCCAACACCACCATCGGCGCGGTCATCACCAATGCGGCCTTCCACAAGACCCAGCTCTGCAAGATCGCGTCCATGGCCCACAACGGCTATGCCCGTTCCATCCGTCCGGTCCATACGACGGCAGATGGTGACAGTATCTATGCCCTGTCCACAGGGACGCTGGAGGCGGATCTGGACATGGTGGGTACTCTGGCAGCTCAGGTCATGTCGGAAGCCATTCTCCGGGCTGTTATGAGTGCGGAGACGGCCTATGGTTTTCCGGCGGCCAGGGATCTATAAAAAAGAAGAACGCTCCGGGACAAAGGCGCCGCAAGGGCAGCCAGATCCCGGAGCGTTTTTTATGGAAATTTTACTGCTGTTTCTGGTAGACCACATTTCCTTCAATGAGGACTGTGGCAGCCGATGTATAGAAGTTAAAGGGATCGCCGTCCCAGATGACGATGTCGGCGTCCTTACCGGGCTCTAAGCTTCCCACCCGGTCCTCCAGGCCGCAGGCGCGGGCTGCGTTGATGGTCACGGCCTCCAGGGCTGTCATGGGATTTAATCCCTTTTTCACCATCAGCGTCATCTGGACCATGGAGAGCTCCACGTTCATTTCCGGATGGCCGGTGGTGGCGGCAAATTCGATGCCGTTTTCTTCCAGAACAAAGCCTGCAATGGGATCCCGGTAACGGTTTTCACTGTTCTTTTCTCCGTAGACCGGTCCCAGCACGCAGCGGACGTTGTGCTTCTTCAGATCCTTTGTGATCCTCCAGGCATCCACACAGTTCTCTACTGTATAGGTGAGGCCGAATTCCTCGGCGATGCGCACGGCAGTCATCATGTCATGGCCGCGCTTGGCGATGAATTTTACGGGCATTCCGTCGAATACGCGCATCAGGGAGTGGAGCTTCATATCGAATTTCGGCGGCTTATTTGCCGGATCCTTCTGGGAAGCGGTCCACTGGTCATGATAGCGTTTCGCCTTCATCAGAGCCTCGCGGATCAGGGCTGCCGTGCCAAGTCTTGTCATGGGCGATCTCTTTCCGCCGTATGTATTTTTCACTCCGTCAGTGAGGCACATTTTAATGGCGATCTCAGGCACCATGACCATTTCTTCCACCGTATTGCCAGTGGTTTTGATGGCTGCGCAGGTTCCGCCGATGGGGTTTGCGTTGCCCGGACAGGTAACGGCTGTGGTCACGCCTCCGGCCAGAGCCATTTTAAAGCCCTCGTCCCTGGGATTGATGGCGTCCATGGCCCGCACCTGGGGTACAATGGGATCGGTGGTCTCGTCGGCGTCGTTGCCCTCAAACCGGAAGACCTCTTCTTTGACGCCAAGGGAGCAGTGGGGCTCGACGATACCGGGAGTCACATAGTTTCCGCAGGCGTCGATGATCACGTTGCCCTGGCCGTATTTCTGGCAGGCGTCGTCACAGATATCAAGGACCTTTCCGTCCTTTACCACCAGATCCTTTTTCTCTTTGTAGATTCCGGCCATGTTGATCAGATTACAGTTTTTGATAATCAACATTGCTTTCACCTGCCTTTCTTTCATATGCGATCTTTCCGTCGATGAGGACGATACCGGCCTGGTACATGGTGTCTAACGGTTCCACATCCCAGATGACGATGTCAGCGTCCTTACCGGGCTCGATGCTTCCGACTCTGGAGTCGATATCTGTGATCTTTGCAGCGTTTAAGGTCACGCTGCGGATTCCCATTTCCCTGGACATTCCGTTTTTCACATAAAGGATGACCTGGAGGAGCTGGTCCTCAATGGGAACGAAGGGAGCGTCGGTGATCAGGGCGAAGGTGACTCCGGCCTCCTCCAGGATCCGTCCGGCTTCATAGGAGCGGTTCTGGCATTCGATCTTGCTCTTGCCGCCGACGGTGGGGCCCAGCAGGCACTCGGCGTTGTTTTTCTTTAAGAATTCCGGGATCATCCATCCTTCGGTACAATGCTCGATGGAGTAATGAAGGCCGAATTCATTGGCCACGCGGACAGCAGTCTGGATATCGTCTGCCTGATGGGCATGGATCTTGACCCGCATTCCTTCAAATACCCGCATTAAGGAGTGCAGGTGGAAGTCGAACGGGAAATCCGGCTCCTGGCCATGGAGCTTATAGTTTTCATAATATTCCTTTGCCTTAAAAAGCTCCTCCCGCATCAGGGCGGCGCTCATCATCCGTGTTCTGGGAGCCTTTCCACGGTTTCCGAAGGTCATCTTTGGGTTCTCTCCCAGAGCCATTTTCATGGCCAGCTCCGGGCAGATGAGGCGGGATTCCATGTCCTCGCCGGCGGTCTTGATGGCTAAGAAGGTTCCGCCGACGATGTTGGAGCTTCCGGGACCGGTCACAACGGTGGTGATCCCCTGGCGGAGAGCCGCGTCAAAGGTGGCATCCTCCGGGTTGATGGCATCTAAGCCCCGCAGTCCCGGAAGGACCGGCTCCGTATACTCATTTCCGTCCATTTCCTCGCGGCAGGCGGTTCCCCATAGACCTGCATGGCAGTGGGGGTCCACAAGACCGGGAGTGACGGTGCGTCCGGCGGCATCGATGATCTGGCAGTCCTCCGGCACCTCTCCCACCTGGCCGACCTTTACGATCTTTCCGTCGTCGATCAGGATATCGCCGGTCTGCTCATACATACCGGCCATGGTGATTAAATTTCCATTTTTGATCAGCAGCAATTGAAAAGCACGCTCCTTTCTTAGATCATAGCTCTAAATCAGTACTATTGTACAAATTTTTTGTGAAAATGTCAAAGAAATTATGGAACATAGGGAGGAAAAACAAAAAATATATAGAGGACTGGGAGATCTGGTTGTTTTTCTGTATATGAGCGACTATAATGGAATTGAATGAAAAATACAGGGGGGGGGTATAAGGTGGAAAAGCCCACAATGCTGATCGTATCTCAGAGCTCAACGACAAATGTAGGAATGCGGTCCTATTTAAATCATATATTTAGTAAATATATCCATCTGGAAACCTGCCTTGCGGCAGATGTGGATACGGAACGGATGGAAAAGGCGGATCTGGTACTGTTCAGCTCCAGATCCGCGGCCAGGATCGCGGAGCCTCTCATGATGCCGAAGATCCGGTATCTGATCTGTATCCGGACCTTTAACCATACGTATTTAAACAGGATCCTTTCGATCCCGTCCAATTCGGAGGTGTATCTGGTCAATGATTCGGAGCGCTCGGCAAAGGACAGCATACAGCTTCTATACACACTTGGGATCACCCAATACCGTTTCATTCCATACTATCCGGACTGTCCGGAGACGGATCCCAGGATCCAGTATGCGGTGACGGTGGGAGAAAATAAGCTGGCTCCCAGGAACGTCCAGACGCTGGTGGACATCGGGATCCGGATCGCCGATATTTCGACGATCTCGGAGATCGCCTCATTTTTCCATCTGCCTTTAAGCCTGGCGGATGTGGTGTCCTTAAATTATATCAACCAGTTTGTGCAGCTTTTGAAAATATCCAATCACCAGCTGAGCCAGGCCACCAACACGAAGTTCATTACCCAGAGCATCATCAGCAATATTGATACCGGCGTCTGTATTGTGGATGACGGGGGGAAGATCCAGATGATCAATAAGCAGTTTAAGGAGGCCCTGGATATTCCCAGATCCCACCTGGTGGGTACGCTCCTTAAGGAGGCGGTCCCGGAGCTGGACGGCATTGCAAAAAGGTCCCAGGACCAGCGTTCCCCATTTTTCCTGGTCTGCAGGGGTAAGGAGGAGCCTCTGAAGCTGACAGTCCAGGAGATCCGGGACATGAACCACCGGAGACTGACCATGATCCACTGCCATATGGACCAGCCGGCCCTGGAAAGACCGGCTCCAGAGGGGGATACGGAAGGAAACGTTATAAAGAGAGAAGGGGCCTACTTCCGCTTTGATGATTACCGGACGGCCAACAGCCGCTCTCTGCGCATGGTGGAGGCGGCCAGACGGATCTCCTTAACGGATTACCGGGTGCTGATCTCCGGGGAGCCGGGTACGGGAAGAGAGGTGCTGGCCCAGGCCATCCACAATAATTCCAGGAGAAGTGCAGAGCCCTTTATGAAGCTGAATCTGACGGTCTTGAGTGAAGGGCAGATCATGGAGGAGCTGTTTCCCGGAGACGGCCGGGAGGGGATCTTAAATCGGGCAGAGGGCGGGACCCTGTATCTGAATGGCATTCACTGTATGTCGATATCGATGCAGAAGGAATTTTTAAATATGATGGACCAGATGCCCGACGTGCGGTTTATCGCATCCACGGAAGAGGATCTTTATACCATGTGCCAGGAGGGGAGGTTTTTAAAGTCTCTTTTTTATATGATCGGCGAGGTATCCCTGGAGACATTTCCCATCCGCCAGAGACCCGAGGATATTCCGCTTTTATTTGAGTACTTTATACGGAATATCTACAACAATTCAGCTCTGCGCTGGACCGATATGTGCAGCGAGGAGCTGTGGAACAGCCTGACGGCGTATTCATGGCCGGGCAACGGAAAGGAGATCGAAAACCTCTGTAAGTATGTTTACTGTTTTCATTCGGAGGGAAAGCTGACCATCCGGGATCTTCCGGCTTACATAAGGCTTCAGATGGCGAAAAAAACGTCGCTGCTTTCTCCCCTGGAAAAACGGGTCTTACAGACGGTGGCCCAGAATCCGAAGACCGGGCGGGCCGGTCTCCAGGAAATTTTGGAGAATGAAGGGATCCAGGTGGCGGAGGGAAAGATCCGGAGCATCCTTCAGAGTCTTTCGGAGCAGGGACTCATAAAGGTGAACCGTACCAGAGGGGGCTGTGAGATCACAGAAACAGGAGAGCTCCAGTTAGAGTAAAATACAAAAGGGATTAGGTTATTTAAACGAAGGAGAAAACTTCTTTAAAAACCTAATCCCTTTATTTTGTCTGATAATTTACGATATGGACGAAAAATGACAGTTTCTGCTTTGACACACAATATATGTATTTGTATAATAAACACAATGAATCCCAAGCAAATATCTCAAATATATACAGAATACACATAAATGAGTCATGCACATTTAGTAAAATGCAATGGTCAAAAACAGGGAGGCCAGGATAAAGACGCCTCCGGCCAGAAGCGGCTCCTTATAGGTGGCAGCCGGTTTCTTCTGGGTCAGATAGTCGGAATAGGACCCGAGCTGTTCGGGAGCGGGAGCAGCAGAGCTTCCGGGATCCTTTTCTTCCTGTGAAAGATCGGAGTTCTTTCCCGAGCGGGCCAGCTTTTTATGGGAGTAGACCAGCAGGTCGAAGGAGCCAGCGTATTTGGCCAGGCGGAAGCAGCCCAGGATCATTGGAAGCATGCCGCCGATGAAGAGGCCGTCGATGAGCCGGTAGAGGAAGATCTGGTCCTTCTGGAAAAAAATGTAGGCAGCAGCCACGGCGATCCCCAGGACCACGTAGTTTTTCAGATTTTTGACTGAAAGTGAAGACATAGATGCACCGTCCTTTGTTTCTAAAAATGATTATGAGTCCTATTATACCTGGATTGGAAAGAAAGTCAAGAAACGCCAGTCGTTATTTATGGGCGGAAGCCCTGCAATAAAAAAGGAGGAATGAGTGAATGAAGAAAAGAGTATTAGCAGCAATGATGGCATGTGCCATGGCAGCCGGCCTGCTTTCCGGGTGCAGCAGCGAACCGAAGAATCCCGGGGATTCCAATGAGCCGGTGACCACAGCCGCAGCTGGGACCTCCGGAGAGAGCCAGGCCGGAGAGATAGCCTCGGCGGAAGAGTCCGGGCCGAAGATCTTCCATGACTATATGACGACGGATGTGGATACTATTAATCCACATATTTATACCATGAGTGTATCCGGCGACGTGATCGCCAGAACTTCTCTCCAGCTTTACCGCCAGTACCCCAACATGGAGGGGACCAGTTTCGAGTACCTTCCGGAGCTGGCAGAAAAAGAGCCGGAGAAGGCGGATGAGGAAGGAAAGGTATGGCATATCAAGATCCGTGAAAATGCCAAGTGGGAAAATGGAGACGCCATTGACGTAGACGATGTGATCTACTCCTTTAAGATGTGTCTGGATCCTATTATGGTCAACAGCCGTGCCTCCCAGCTTGCCAGCGACTATATCACTATTACCAAAGCATCGGATTATTCTCTCCAGGGGAACGCCGGAACTGTTGCCTGGGAGGACGTAGGAATTAAAAAAGCCGACGACTATACCCTGGAGCTCCAGCTGGACGCTCCCGTAACGGCTGAAGACATTAAGTCACATTTTAACTATGTATGGACCTGCCTGGTTCATGAGCCTACTTATGAGGCATGTATGAGCGAGGACCGAAGCACAAACACTTACGGATCCACCAGGGAAAAATACATGAGCTGCGGCGCATTTATCCTGGACCAGTGGATCGCAGGCTCCCAGTTCGATATGAAGAAGAACCCGGATTTCGTTCTGGGCGATAAGATCAAGCTGGATGGCTACAACTATAAGATCGTGGGCGACCGGAATACAGCCCTGGAGCTTTACTTAAACGGCGAACTGGACGCGGTTTCCTTAAGCCCGGAATCCATCGAGCAGTATATCGATGATCCCAGCATCAAGAAAGCCCCGGCCACTTCGATTCAGACCCTTACCATCAACCATGGAAATACCAACAACAACGGGATTCTTGGAAATTTAAATTTCCGTAAGGCATTATTCTATGCGGTTGACAGAGAAAGCATCGCCAAGATGACAAACGGGATCCCGGCCAATTACCTGGTAGCAAGCAAGTGTCTCGGCTTAGATGGAAAGACCTACCGTGACATGGAAGAATCTCAGGCTCTTTTAGAGCCCAATCTGGGCTACGATCCGGCAAAGGCGAAGGAATATTATGAAAAGGCCCTGGAGGAATGCGGTCTTACAAGTCTGACCCTGACCTTACAGTATAACGAGACCAGCGCCAATAATAAAGCAGCTTCTGAATTTCTGCACAAATCTCTGCCAGAGGTATTTGGCGACAGCTTTACTCTGGAATTGATGGCAGGTTCTACTTCTGTATTAAACAGCTATATCAAGGGCTGGAAGGAAGGCGATCCCAACAGCTTCGAGCTTCAGTGGAGAGGCTGGAACACCAGTACTCCGGCTCCGTGGAACGGACTTAAGGTTTACAGCAGCATGTATTCCAATAAGAACGAGCCATATTACAACGACGAATTTGACGCCCTTTGGGAAAAGGCCAACTACGATATCGAAGCGAAGCTGGATCCTGCATACCGCATGGACCTCACAAGACAGATGGAAAAGATCGTTCTGGATGAAGTGGCGGCCTGTCCGGTCTATGAAGCTCCGTCCTACAATCTGATCAGCTCTAAGATCCATCTTGTATGCGACGAATATATCCCCGGCTATGGCTTTGGATACATTCTCAGTACAAAGGACTGATCGTTTGCAGAATAACTGACAGGAACCAGGATGGGGGTGCTGCGAAGATGCTGTTTTGCGGCATCCCCATTTTCTAATCTGATGTGGAAAGGAACATGTCTTATGGCGAAGTATACGATCCAGCGAATTTTAGCCATGCTGCTGACCATGTTTATCATACTGACCGTGGGATTCATGGTGATCCGCCTCATGCCTGGGGGGATTTTTGACGATGCGGTGGATATGACCCATGAGCAGAGGGCGGCCCTGGAGGCAAAATATAACCTTGATAAGCCGATCATCGTCCAGTACGGCCTGTTTTTAAAGGGTCTGATCTTAGAGGGAGACTGGGGGACATCCCTTAAGATGAACATTAACGTGCCGGTCTGGGATATTATAAAGACCAAGATCCCGGTGACGTTATATATTAATTTCTTCTCGCTGCTGATCTCCCTGCCGCTGGGAATCGGCCTGGGGATCGTGGCGGCCATACGGAAAAACTCCATCACCGACTACCTGATCTCGTTTCTGGTGGTCATCTTTATCTCCGTGCCGTCGTTTATCTTTGCGACGCTGCTCCAGTATTTCGTGGCGTTTAAGGGTGGGCTGTTCCCGATCATCTTCGATGCCACATCCACTGGCTGGGCCAGGTTCCATGGTCTGGCACTTCCCATCATCGCCCTGTCCTTAGGCCCCATTGCCCGTGTCACCAGGTATTTGAGGGCAGAGCTGGCCGAGACCATCAATTCGGACTTCATGCTCCTTGCCAAGACCAAGGGGCTTACGGAGCGGCAGGCTACCTTGAACCATGGGATCCGCAATTCCCTGCTTCCGTTAATGAACATCATCGTTCCCATGTTCACGAGCATCATGGGCGGAAGTCTGGTGATCGAGACGATCTTTTCGATCCCCGGCATGGGTGGTATCATGGTCAAATCCGTCAACGCGCCGGATTATACAGTGACCCTTGCAGTACTGATTTTTTACTCGCTGGTTTCTCTGATCACGGTTCTGATCGTGGATCTGTCTTACGGCATTGTTGACCCGCGTGTGAGGATGGGAGGGAAGAAGTAATGGCAAAATTTTATTCTTCCGATTTGCCTGAATACCAGGTGGAGCCGGAAAGCTTTGAGTTTGTCCAGATGGAGGGCGAGATCGCTGATGAAAAGTTCCAGGATAAGCCCATCGGCTTCTTTAAGGACGCCATGCTGCGCTTCTGCCGCAGTAAGGTTTCCATCATCGCCTTCATAGGGATCGTGATCGTTCTTCTGTTCGCTGTGTTTGCCCCGGCCCTCAGCCGCTGGGACTACAACGACCAGGATCTGAACCGCATCAATCTTCCGCCCAAGGTGCCGGTGCTGGAAAACTATGGGATCCTGGACGGGACCCGGTGGCTCACCAACCGGCGGGTGGACTCTCTGGAGGATACCTCCCGGTATCCGGAGGGCAGTATCTTAAAGGTCATCAATCACCGCACGGTCCAGGGCGTGGAAATGTGCGATATTAAGGTGGATTATTATAAGTACTCCGGCGTGGAGGACGGAACGTATTTCTGGATGGGGACCGACTATCTGGGCCGGGATCTCTGGGTGCGCATGTGGCGCGGCGCCAGGGTCTCCCTGCTGATCGCCTTTATTTCTGTGATCTGCAACGTGTGCATCGGTATTGTATACGGCTCCATCGCAGGCTATTACGGCGGAAAGGTGGATATGATCATGATGCGTATCACCGAGATCATCGGCGCGTTCCCGGAAATCGTGGTGGTGACTCTGTTCATCCTGTTTTTTGGTACGGGGATCCTTTCCATCATCCTCTGCCTGGTGGTCCAGAACTGGATCGGAACGGCCAGGATGATCCGCTCTCAGTTTTACCGCTATAAGGGCAGCGAGTACGTGCTGGCGGCCAGGACCCTGGGCGTCAGGGACATGGCTCTGATCTTCCGCCATATCCTGCCCAACTCCATCGGCCCCATCATTACCAGGGCCATGATCGCCATTCCGGGCGCTATCTTCACCGAGTCCTTCTTAGCTTACATTGGACTGGGGATCCGTGCTCCGGAAAGCTCCATTGGCGTTCTCTTATCCCAGGGCCAGAAGGTGATGCAGCAGTATCCCAACCAGGTATTTTTCCCGGCGGTGGTGATCTCCCTGTTAATGATCGCCTTCAACATGCTATCCAACGGCCTGCGCGACGCCTTTGATCCGACCCAGCGGGGCGCATAAGGAAAGGAGAGAAAAGTATGGAACCAATTTTAAGCGTAAAAGATCTTTCCGTATCCTTCAATGCCTTTGCAGGAAAGGTGCATGCGGTGCGGGATGTGAATTTTGACCTGTATAAGGGCGAGACCCTGGCCATCGTGGGGGAGTCCGGTTCTGGAAAATCCGTGACTACCAAGGCGATCTTAGGGATCCTGGCCAAAAACGGCCATATTGACAGCGGCACTATTATGTACCAGGGCCAGGATATGGCGAAGTATAAGGAGGCCGATTTTTATAAGATCCGCGGAAAACGGATCTCCCTGGTATTCCAGGACCCGCTTTCGGCCTTAAATCCCATTATGAAGATCGGAAAGCAGATCACCGAGGCTCTGATCTTAAGCAAGGTCATTGAAAAGTCCAAAGCCAAGGCCCGGGCCATCGAGCTTATGGAGGCTGTGGGGATCCCCAACGCCGCCGAGCGGTATGACGCTTATCCTTTCCAGTTTTCCGGTGGTATGCGCCAGAGGATCGTCATCGCCATCGCTCTGGCCAGCAACCCGGAGATCCTGATCTGTGATGAGCCGACAACAGCCCTGGATGTGACCATCCAGGCCAGGATCCTGGAGCTGATCAACGATATGAAGCGGGAAAGGGATCTTTCGGTGATCTTCATCACCCACGATCTGGGCGTGGTGGCCAACATGGCGGACCGGATCTGCGTGATGTATGCAGGACGCATTGTGGAAGTGGGGACCTGCGAGGATATTTTCTATCGGCCGGCCCATCCTTATACCTGGGCGCTCCTTTCGGCTATGCCGGACCTTCACACGGAGGAGACGCTGTTTGCCATTCCCGGTGCGCCGCCCAACATGCTGCATCCGCCCAAGGGAGATGCCTTTGCGGCCAGGAATAAGTATGCCATGAAGATCGATTTTGAAAAGGAGCCGCCGTACTTTAAGATCTCCGATACCCATTATGCCGCCACCTGGCTGCTTCATCCCGACGCGCCCAAGGTGGAGATGCCGGATATCTTAAAGCACAGGATCGCCAGGATGAGGGAGGAGGCAGGATATGAAATCGGATAACAGAAAAGAGCGTGACCATATCCTGGATGTGGAACACTTAAGTATGCACTTTACCACAAAAAAGCGCGGGAAAACCTCGGTGGTGAAGGCTGTGGACGACGTTTCCTTTTATGTGGAGCGGGGAGAGACCTTCGGGCTGGTGGGGGAATCCGGCTGCGGAAAGACCACCACAGGCCGCACCATCATCCGTCTGTACGATCCCACCAGCGGGACCGTGTCCTTTGACGGAAAAGAGATCAGCGGGAAGATGGATAAGAGCCTGAGAAAGTATATCACCGACAACATTGCCATGATCTTCCAGGATCCCATTGCCTCTTTAAACCCCAGGATGACGGTCCAGGAGATCATTGCCGAGGGCTTAAAGATCCGCGGGGTAAAAGATCCGGAGGAGCTGCATCGGCAGGTGGTGGCCATGCTGGAGCACGTGGGGCTTCAGGCGGAGCACGCCTCCCGGTATCCCCACGAATTCTCCGGCGGCCAGAGGCAGAGGATCGGCATTGCCAGGGCGCTGATCGTAAAGCCCCAGATGGTGATCGCCGACGAGCCAGTGTCGGCTCTGGACGTTTCGGTCCAGGCCCAGGTCATCAATCTGCTGAACCGGCTGAAGGAGGAGATGGGGCTGACCATTCTCTTCATTGCCCATAACCTGTCGGTGGTCAAGTATTTCTCCGACCGGATCGGCGTGATGTATTATGGAAAGCTGGTGGAGATGGCGGATTCCGACGAATTATTTAAGAATCCCATGCATCCGTACACCCGGGCCCTGCTTTCTGCCATCCCGGAGCCGGATCCTATCAATGAAAAGAAGCGGAAGAAGATCCATTATGATCCGGAAATGCACCGGTATGGGGATGGAAACCAGCCTTCTTACCATGAGATCGCTCCCGGGCATACGGTGTACTGTTCAGATGAGGAATTTGAGGAGATAAAGAAGCAGTGGAAGGCGTAAGAAAATAGAAGTAAGAAATGGAAGATGCTGCAAAGGGCAGGCTTTATATTCCCTTTGCAGCATCTTTTATGCCATAGGAAAGTGCCGTCCTACGACATAAAAAACGCTCCGCGGGGATCGCCATGCGGCGGAAGGGAATATTCATATGCGCCCTTGTGGGACTGTGCTATACAGTCTTTAAGGGAAAAAAGCAGCCGCCAACTACCGCAAATAGTTGACGGCTGAACAGCTGCGGACTGTCTGAGGGTAAGCCGCTTCTGTGGCTTTCCCTTTTTCTATATTTAGTATATCATATCTGAAAGAAATTACAAGTATCAGACTTCCGTTTTATTCCCCATCCTGTTTTGTGAGCTTTAAGTACAGAGCCAGCTCCATTTCCAGGGCAATGGCCAGTCCGCGCTCATCCAGCTGGAAGCTGCAGTTGTGATGGGGGCTGGAGGTGATGGGACGGTCCGGATCGGCCATACCCACATGGAAGTATGCGCCGGGCTTTTCCATCAGGAAGTATGCGAAGTCCTCCCCGCCCAGGGAACCGGATTCCTCCACCGGTGTGTACCCCATAGTATCTGCCGCATCTGCGATCACATCTGCGTATTCCGGCGTATTGATGGTGGCCGGGTATCCCAGGGTAGTGGTCACGTCGCAGGTCATTCCGTGGGCCTCGCAGATGCCGTGGCTGATGGAATCAATGTGGCCGAAGATCTGCTGGATCAGGTCATTGTCCTGGGTACGGATGTTGCCGCCCAGGGTAACGGTATCTGTGATGATATTGGGGTACTGGCCGCCGTTTATGTAGGAGACGGTGAATACTCCGGTATCTGCGGGGGCCTTCTTTTCTGCCAGGATCTGGTTTAAGGCAGAGGCCAAGAGACAGGCCACGGGAACCGGGTTCTTTGCGTTGTGGGGAGCGCTTCCGTGTCCTCCCTTGCCGTGGATAGCCACTTCATAAATACCGATGGCCGCGGAGCTGGAGCTGTGGCTTAAGGTGATGGTCCCCAGGGGATGGTTGGAGGAGCTGTGCATTCCGAATACCATGTCCACGCCGTCTAAGGCATGATCTGCGCAGAGGGCCTTTGCTCCGCCGGGAAGCTTTTCCTCCGCTGCCTGGAAGATGAATTTTACAGTTCCTTTTACCAGCTCCGGATGCTCAGATAAGATCCGGGCCAATACTAAGAGACAGGCGGCATGGGTGTCATGGCCGCAGGCGTGCATGATGCCGGGCGTTTTGGATTTATAGGGGAGATCGTTGTTTTCTTCCACAGGAAGAGCGTCGATATCTGCCCGGAAGGCGATGCAGGGACCAGCCTCCCGGCCCTTCAGGATTCCCACCGTGCTGGTGCCGGTGATCCCGTCCTGGAGGGCAATCCCCATGGAGCCAAGGGCCTTGCGGATGTACTCTGCGGTCCTGTATTCCTCAAAGGAAAGCTCCGGGTTTTCATGGAGATGGTGGCGGATCTCTTTTAACGGTTCTTCATAGGAGTGGACCAGGTCTTTGACAAATTGTTTCATTTGTGTGTTCCTTTCTTATATTTTATGTTTTCTGATAAAATAAAGTATATAAAGAATTCACAGATTTTACAATAGCGGGGAAGGAAAAAGGATGATATAATGAATTTAGACAGGAGGCGGGGAATATGATCGATCTGGATGGGATGATCTCCATCCCATATTTGAAAAAAACCACGTTTACGGGAAGTGAGAAAGAAATGAATTTCATGATACGGAAGGAAGCGGGAGAGAATGGCGACGTTCTTCAGGCCGCTGCCTGGCCAGGACCCTATATTTTTTCTGTGACAGAGGATGAAAAAAAGAAGTTTCAGGAATTTTCCTTCGATAACGAGGGGATCCGGAATGCAGTGGACTGGCTGAACCGATTTTATGGAGAGAACTACGGAACGGATGAGGAAAAGGCGGATACAGAAAAAAGGCAGCTCTGATGGATTTCAGACTGCCTTTGCTGTATCTGTTTTTTATATGGTCACAGACCGGGCGGAAAGATCCAGGAGCACCTGGGAGAAATCCGGTTTTAAAAGCTCCAGGACCTCCAGGCGTTTTTCGGCCAGAAGGGAAAACTGGGATTCCGTAAGCTGGAGCTTGGCATTCCAGGAATCCTGGCCTGCAGGATCCTTCCAGACGCGGACGCGGAAATCAGAAAAGCCCAGCCTGGTGAGACCGGTCTCCGCCCGCTCGATCTTTTTTAGGATCTCCTGGTCGATGGAGCAGCCAGTGGGGACTCTGGTGGCAAGGCAGGCATAGGCCGGCTTGTTCCAGGTAAAGAGTCCCGCGTTCCGGGAATATTCCCGCAGGGCCTTTTTGGTGACGCTGCAGATCCGCAGGGGAGAAAGGACCCGGAGCTCCCGCAGGGCCCGCATCCCGGGCCGGTCCCCGGCATCGTCGGAGGCGTTGGTGCCGTCCATGATCTCCAGGAAGCCGTCCTTTTCTGCCGCCTCCAGGATCCTTGAAAAGATGGCGTTTTTACAGTGATAGCAGCGGTCGGAGGGGTTTTCCCGGACTGCGGACAGCTCCAGGACGTTTAAGGGGAGTATGGTCATCTCGGCTTTCAGGGAAACGGCCAGTTTTTTTGCGTCCTCCAGTTCAAAGGCCGGCTGGAAGGGGGAAGCTGCATAATAAGCCCGGACATGACAGCCGCAGGCCCTGGCCGCGTATAGGAGATAGGCGGAGTCAGTCCCGCCGGAAAAAGCCAGAGCCATTTTCGGGTGGTCCTGGAAAAATTCCCGGAGAGCGTCGGGAATGGTCTGTCCGAAGGTCTCCATGTACAGGTCCACCGTTCCCAGAGCTTCGTGGACCAGGGCTCTGGCAGCAGGGTTCTTAAAATCCGTCCGTTCAAAGGGCTTTCTATAATACCCCTGCTCCTTTACAATCTGGATGCTTTCCCGGTAGTTTAAGTCGAATATAAAGCATAAAAAGCCGATCCACTGGTCCAGATGGGTCTTCCTGGCACGCCGGTCCACGGAAACATGGTCCCGGAGAGCTTCCATGACCGTTGGTGTAATGGTTTCCCGGGATATCTCTTCCTCGGAGGCCCCCACCACATCGGTCATGTCGTCGGTGGCGAAGACGCGGAAGATGTCACATTTATCGGCGTCCCGGATGAGGCGACACAGCTCCAGGACCTCTCCGGCGGAGCAGCAGGGCCCCGGCGCTCTTAAACTCTGGGCGTCATCGGGACAGGAAGAGGCTGCGGCCGTCACGGTGGGATCGATCCTCAGCTTGTTATGGTTTTCGATGGCAGTGAGAACGGCTTCCCTGTCTGTCTCAGGCAGCCGGTCCAGCACATGGTTTTCCCGCAGGACCCGGCAGCTTAAGGATGCGTGGTCCACGCTTTTATGGTCCAGGAAGGTGTCGTACTGTTTTAACTGCTCAAACCGGCCGATATCATGAAAAAGGGCGCATAAAAGGGCCAGTCCGGCGGTGTGGGGCGGCAGAAGGCGCTTCTGGCACAGATTTTCCATGACGGAGACAACGGCATAGGTATGGACGATCTTAAGGGCAACTCGGCCGTCTGTGTGATCATAGCGGGCCGCATAATCGTCAAAGTATTTTTTATATTCATTGAAATCGATCATTGGCAGAAAATTCCTTTCTTGGGGGATCCGTATCCCTCCGGGAGAATGAAGTGCCGGATTTTGGCGGCGATCGGATCTGTTTGTAACGCATTATATCATGACCGGTCTGGTTTCACAATATGGGGGCTGGCGGACTTCCTGGGGATTTTCACATTTGGATTTTCTGAGAGGAAACCCTTGGAAGAATCCGGTCCAGAGTGCTATAATGAAACGGTCAGGCTCCTGGCCAGGCTCTGGCATCAGCCAGAAAAAACAGATAGAAAGAGTGGAAAACCATGCCGGCAAATCAGACAGCAAAAAAGAAGAGATACGACATGCTGACAGATCATCCAGGGAAAGCGCTTTTATTTTTTGCCCTCCCCATGATCTTCGGTAACCTGTTCCAACAGCTTTACAATATCACAGACTCGGTGATCGTGGGCCGCTTCGTTGGGGAAAATGCCCTGGCGGCCGTGGGCGCGTCCTACGCCATCACCAACGTGTTCATCGCCATTGCCATCGGCGGCGGAATCGGGAGCTCGGTGATCATCTCCCAGTTTCTGGGAGCGGGAAAGATAGGGAAAATGAAGACAGCCGTATTTACGACCATGATCAATTTCCTGGTGATCTCTGTGATCCTGGGGACCGTTGGTGCTGTTTTTAACCATCAGATCCTTTCGTGGGTCAATACGCCGGAGGACATTTTTTCCGATGCAGCCCTGTATCTGGCCATTTATTTTCTGGGTCTTCCGTTTTTGTTCATGTACAATGTCCAGGCATCCATTTTTAATTCCCTGGGAGATTCCAAAAGACCGCTGTATCTTCTGATCTTCTCCTCCCTGTTAAACATTGCGCTGGATATGGTGTTCGTGATCTGCTTCCATCAGGGAGTCCGTGGAGTGGCGGTGGCAACGCTGATCGCCCAGGGCGTCTCGGCGGTACTCTCCTTTTTCCTTCTGATGCGGAAGCTGAAGGGGTATGAGGAAGAGGAAAAATATGGCTGTTATGATTTCGGGATGATGCGGTCCATGGTGAAGATCGCCGTTCCCTCCACGCTCCAGCAGTCCATCGTCCACATGGGCATCCTTCTGGTCCAGTCCGTGGTCAACAGCTTCGGTTCTGCGGCCCTGGCAGGCTATTCGGCAGGAAGCCGGATCGAGTCCTTAAGCATCGTTCCCATGCTGGCCATGGGAAATGCCATGTCCACCTTTACGGCCCAGAATATTGGCGCTGGAAAGCTGGACCGGGTGAAGGAGGGCTATAAGATGTGCTATGTGACCGTGCTCACTGTGGGCGCGGGCCTGTGCATCATGTACCAGCTGTTCGGCGGCGCGTTTGTGTCCATGTTTTTGGAGAGCGGCGGCAGCACTGCCTATTCTGTGGGCGTTTCTTACGTGAAATTTCTTTCCTTTTTCTATGCCTTCATCGGCCTTAAGGCCACTACCGATGGTCTTCTCCGGGGAGCTGGGGATGTGGCGGCATTTACGGCGGCCAATCTGGTGAATTTGTCCATCCGGGTCATCGTCACCAACGTGTTTGCCCCTGTTTACGGGATCCAGGTGGCATGGATGGCCGTTCCCATGGGCTGGGCGGCCAACTATATCATTTCCTTTGGCTGGTATCTGACGGGAAAATGGAAGCGGGTGAAGGTAATATCTGCAGACCAGGGAGAAAAGCGTAAAAATTAAATATATAGGGAGGGATCCATATGGAGGAGAGACTTTTAAAGTATTTCAGGGATCACGAGGCGGAGATCTTTGGGGATCTGGAGCGGCTGGTGAAGGCAGAGGCCAGCACATCGGATCTGGAGGCTCTGGCCGAAACCAGGAAGGTCCTGGAGGCTTTGATCCGGGAGCGGACGGGAGAGGAGCCGCTGGTCTATGAGCGGGAGGGAGGACATGATCTGGTGCGGTTTGAGCTCGGACAGGGAGAGGAAAAACTCCTGATCATTGGCCATTATGATACCGTACATCTGATCGGCGCCATTCAGTACCGCACAGAGGGAGACCGGCTGTATGGCCCTGGTGTTTCGGATATGAAAAGTGGTCTTATCTCGGCCATATGGACGGCCAGAGCCTATAAGGAGCTGGGGATCGATCCGGGGAGAAAGCTGGTCTTTATTTTCAATGGAGACGAGGAGACGGGAAGCCATGAATCCTCGGACATTATCTGCGGACTGGCAGAAAACGCCCGGGCGGCCCTGGTCTGCGAGCCCTGTGTGGGAAACGGGGATCTTAAGACAGGAAGAAAGGGAAATATAAAATTCAATGTGACGATCCATGGGAAGGCCTCCCATGCGGGAAATGCCCATAAGGAAGGAATCAACGCCATCCAGGAGATGGCTGCGGAGATCCTGAAGATCCAGGCACTGACGGATTATGAGGCCGGCACTACGGTCAATGTGGGCATATGCCAGGGAGGAACGAAGGTCAATGTGGTACCGGCTGCGGCCAGCTTTTCCGTGGACTGCCGCTATAAATCTATGGAGGAGGGCCAGAGGATCCGACGGGAGATCCTGGAATTGCCGATATCTGTTCCTGGTGCGTCCAGGGAGGTGGAGATCGTGGAAGGGAAGCTTCCCATGGAGGAGACCCAGGGGAACATGGAGCTGTTTGCGGCTGCGAAGGAATGCGGCAGGAAGCTGGGACTTTCGTTTTCCCACCAGTTCGTAGGCGGGGGCAGCGACGGAAACGCTGTGTCAGCCATGGGGATCCCCACCCTGGACGGCCTGGGAGGCTGGGGGGACGGGGCTCATTCCGAAAGCGAATACCTGCGGATCAGCCAGTATATTCCGCGGATCGCGCTGCTGGCTTCGCTGATTCTGGATATCCGGTAGAACAATATAGAAGAAAGCTGCTGCGGCAGGGGGATTTTGAAGATCCTCTGCTGGCAGCAGCTCTTTTTTTGAAATACAGATACAGATCCGGCTAGTTTTTAATGGCAAATGTCAGCTCTGCCTTAAACAGATCCCCGTCAATGGTGATCTCGAACCGGCCGCCCTGGAGCTGGGTCAGGTCCTTGGCAATGGAAAGGCCCAGTCCGCTTCCCTCGGTGGTACGGGACGTATCGCCGCGGACGAAGCGCTCGGTCAGCTCGTCGGGGCTGATGTTTAACGGCGTGGCAGAAACGTTTTTAATGGAGAATACGACCTCGGAATCCCGGTCCTCGATGCCTACGTAGACGCGGGTGCCTTCCATGGCATATTTAAAGGCGTTGTTGTACAGGTTTTCCAGTACGCGCCACAGCCGTCTGCCGTCGGCCTCAATGAGAATCACCTCATTGGGGAGGGTCGTAACGATGTCCAGATGACGGATGGCGTATTTTTCCTCAAATTCACCATTGGTCTGCTGGACCAGCTCCACGATGTCGATATTGGCCATATCCAGCTTGATATTTCCGGAGCTGGCCCTGGAGGCCTCCACCAGATCCTCGGTCAGCGTCTTAAGGCGCTGGGATTTCTGGTCCAGGACCTCAAGATATTTCTGGATCGTGGGATCCTGGGGCTTTTCGCGCTTGATGAGATCCACATAGTTGATGATGGAGGTCAGCGGCGTCTTAATATCGTGGGATACGTTGGTGATCAGGTCTGCCTTTAAGCGCTCGCTTTTTACCTGCTCGGCCAGAGCCGTTTCCAGACCGTCGCTGATGCGGTTTAAGCCCTCAGCCAGCTGCGCCTCCAGGCTGGAAAACTGGGAAACGTCCACCTTGTAGCTGGTCTCTCCGGAAGCCAGCTTGTCGATGGCCTGGTGGAGCTTATCGGTCTGGACCGCGTTGCGGTACAGGAAATAGAATACGACCAGATTGCCCACCACCCAGAAGGAGAGACCGGCCAGGAAGGGAACAGAGGTAAACCCGCTTCCCTCGCTCTGGATGAGGTAAAATGCCCCCAGGGTGATCGTAAACACATTGGCCGCCAGATAAAGCGCAAAGCTTAAGGTCAGACGGTATTTGAAGGTGCTTTCGGAAAGGGTCTCCGTCAGATCATGGAGGAGGCTGTTGGTCCAGAGGCTTTCTGCCTTATAACGGCGGACCAGGCTGAAAAAGGTCAGGATCCCCACCATATACAGGCTTCCGAACATCATGAGACGGCTGGCGCGGTCCCAGTAGCCTTCCGTTACCAGAAGGTGAAGGAGCTTTGATGCCAGAGGGGCCAGAAAGGCGGCGCTTATGTAAGCGGCAAAGGCCATTAACAGAAGCATCAGATCCGTTTTGATCTTATCAAAGGGATAAAGGACCACGGACCGGTCCCCAAGAGCCGGATGGCCCGAGGCAAACATAAGGAAAACAAAGGTCAGAAGGCAGCCGGCCAGGCCGATGGAGGCCAGGTAGAGTCCGTTTACGAAGGTCTTCCTGGAGCTGTTGTACTGGGTGTACGCATGGGCATAGTCGTCCAGGGCCTTGTAGGTGGTGTCCAGGCCGATGACCACATAGTTGTTGGAGCTGTTGTAGGGATTGGCCTTGGCCATGAGGGCCGGAACACTGGGGAAGGTGGAATTAAAGTTCGTCCTTACGGCCAGGTCATTGGAATCCCCGGAATAATAGATATATTTTCCCATGGCCATCATGTCGTCGATGGTCATTTCCGGCGCATTGGTGTGGATCTCATAGATGGCGTCATTTTTGGAATAAAAAGCCACACGGAAATAAAAGTTGGTGAAATCCGACATGAGCCGGGAATATATGGAGTAATAGGAAGAGAACCGCTTCAGGATCTCATAGGTCAGCTCCGGCAGGGTGGCAAAGGACTGGTCGGGTCCCGTCAGCTCCTCCTCGGACTGATAGCAGCGCCAGCGCACATAATACTGCTCCTCATCCTCTGCGCTGAGGTTTTCGGGCCCGCCCTTTAAGGCATAGTTGTCGGCCTCATCCATATAATAGCCCAGGGACTTTCCGTATAGGATGATGTCGTTGAGGGTATAGCTCTTGTCTCCGCCGGGGCCGGAGGAGACGTCCAGGACCATTTTATTGTAGTCCACCTCTCCGTTGGTCTCAAAAAGCTCCTGGTACTGGATATAGTCGAAAATACTGGCGATGTCGGCCTGCACCTTCTTATTAAAATCCGGAGACTGGTCGAAGGTCTCATCCTCGATCCAGTCCAGTCCGCGGCCGTAGTTGCTGTTCAGATACATGAACCCGACTCCGGTGAGCGCGATTAGGGCAAAGATAAAGTGCAGAAAACCGGAAAAACGCTTCAGAAAAAAACTCGGTGTATTCTGGCTCATCTGGATTCTCCTTACTGTTTCTCGATCTTATAGCCCACGCCCCAGACCACCTTTAAGTAGCGGGGTTCCTTGGGGTTGATCTCAATTTTTTCGCGGATATGGCGGATGTGGACGGCTACGGTATTGTCGGCGCCGATGGCATCCTCATTCCAGATCTTTTCGTAGATCTGGTCGATGGAGAATACCTTTCCGGCATTCTTTACAAGGAGCAGCAGGATGTTATACTCAATGGGCGTGAGCTTGATGGGCTCGCCGTCCACCGTCACCTCTTTATTTTCATCATTGATCATGAGACCGCCGCACTTATAGACCTGGGAGCTGTTCTGCTGGTTCAGGTTTCCAAGCTGGGTGTAGCGGCGGAGCTGGGATTTGACCCGGGCCACCAGCTCCAGGGGATTAAAGGGCTTTGTGATATAATCGTCCGCCCCGATGTTTA
>NZ_JAXXBR010000089.1:0-6706 GCF_037242085.1 Alitiscatomonas sp.
CGCCTCCTTATTGCGAGTGTCCAATTTGGCGAAAGCCAAACACCGAGGAAAAGCGAAGCTTTTTCGAGGTGGCCTGGACGGAGAAGCGGAAGAACCAATATGGCACGCTTTTTAACGATGCATACCATGTTTGACTTTTTTTTCAAAAAATATTGTATTTATTTATATTTTGTGATACTATATCCACACAATGAGTGGATACATAAGGAGAGCGAGATGGACAAAAAAGAAAGGATTGAAAAGCAGATAGGTACATTAAAAGGAATTCGTGAAATGCTGGATATGAACAGGACAGAATTTTCACGATACATGGATATTCCACTGAGAACATTAGAGGAGTGGGAAGCGGGAAGAAGACAGATGCCGGAGTACGTACTCAGATTAATTGCATATTACGTTAAGGTGCAGAAGTTGATGAAGGAAAAAGGAATAGAATTGGAGGAACGATATGAACAAAAATGAAATTGTAATTTTTGAAACAGAGGATAAATTGATAACGCTTCCTGTGGCAGTAGAGAATGAGACGGTCTGGCTGAATAGAAATCAAATGGCTGAGCTTTTTGACCGGGATGTAAAAACAATTGGTAAACATATTAATAATGCCCTAAAAGAGGAATTGGAAGGTCAAGTGGTAGTCGCAAAATTTGCGACCACCACTCCACATGGTGCTATCGAAGGAAAAACGCAAACACATATGACAGAATATTATAACCTGGATGTTATCATTTCTGTCGGCTACCGTGTAAAATCAAAACGAGGCGTTGAATTCCGGCGTTGGGCAAATTCAGTTCTTAAGCAATACATATTGAAGGGTTACGCAGTAAATGATAATCGTATCAAGCAGTTAGGTGAGGTGATACGAATTATGAAGCGGACCGAAAACGAGTTGGATAGCAGGCAGGTTCTTTCTGTAATAGAAAAATATAGCAGTGCACTGGATTTACTGGATTCTTATGATCACCAGAGTATGACACGGCCAGAAGGAAATCGTGCGACGTATGTTCTTACATATGAGGAATGTATGGACGTAATCCAGAGCATGCGATTCGGTGATGAATCGGATTTATTCGGAAAAGAAAAGGATGATTCTTTCAAAGGCAGTATCGGTAATATTTATCAGTCATTTGGAGGAATAGATATCTATGAATCTTTGGAAGAAAAAGCTGCGAATTTGCTGTATTTGGTGACCAAGAACCACAGCTTTTTCGATGGAAATAAAAGAATTGCTGCGACAATGTTTCTCTATTTTCTTGATAAAAATGAAGTACTGTTTATAGATGGACAAAAGAAAATAGAAGATGCTACTTTAGTAGCACTAACCATTATGATAGCAGAGTCCAGACCAGAAGAAAAAGAAATGATGATAAGCGTGATTATGAATTGTATGTTATAAAGCTTGATTTTAACTTTGGAATGTTGTTCCTAATGACAATCACTTGTGAGCGGCAGTCGCCAAGGTCTCGTGCAGGCACGGACTTTGGTTCTTGCCCGCGTAAATCAAAGCAGACAACACAACGCGAACCATTGTGCCGCCTGCTTTTTGACTGTCCCGATTTAACTTAGATGGCTCCAATACGGCGCGTCTTTTAACGACGGACGCCATATTGAGCTTTTTAAGAGTAAAAAATATTGTATTTCTATGTATTTTGTGATACGAATTATGAAGCGGACAAAAACGGACCGGACAGCAGCCCGGTCCCCTCTTATCTCGTTCCTTTTTCCCTCAGCTTACAACCGGCAAATGTAACGCCGACCATGAGAATAAAGCCAGCGGCATAGGCGGGGAAAACGCCATGGAATGCCCTGCAACAGAAAACGGTGCTCTTTACACACATGTATACACCTGTTACGCAAATGGAGGTATACACCAATGAAAAAGAAAATAGTCCGGACGATCACATATAAGGCTGTGGACCCCATGGGGGCCGGGAACAGGGAGGCGAGAGCATCCCTGGATCTGGACAGCCGGACAGATGCGGCTGAAACAGGTGCCGTGCATTGAGCGGAATGCCAAGTTTACATAAAAGGAGAGACCATATATGCCACAGGATAGAAACAGCTCCGGGAAAACAACGGCGTACTTCCATCTTCCGGGCCTGTTTGAGTTTTATGAGCTGTACAAGAGATTTCTGCCGTTATTTTTTGAACATAGGGAATATTTTTACGAATGGTGCGGGATCGGCTCCATATACGGCGCTCCGGCGGGATGCATCTGGGGCGGGGGCCGTGTCGGGGAAGGAGATCAGAATCCGGGAGAGGTCCTGGCGCTGCTGGAGAAGTACGGGATCTCTGCCCGTCTGACCTTCAGCAATTCCCTGCTCAGGGAGGAGCATCTTGCGGACCGGAAATGCAACGCTCTCTGCGCCATGTTTGAGAAGAGCGGGAAAACGAAAAACGGCGTTATCGTTCATTCGGAGCTTTTGCTGGAGTATTTAAAAAAGAAATATCCAGGCCTTTATTTTGTTTCCTCCACCACAAAGGTACTGACAGATTTTGACCGGTTCACAGAGGAGATCGACCGGGAGGAGTTTCGCTATGCGGTGCCGGATTTCCGGCTGAATAAGGCCCTTGACCAATGGGATACGCTGTCAGAACGCCAGAAGGCTAAGGTGGAATTCCTGTGCAACGAATGCTGTTTCTATGGATGCAGGGACAGGAAACGCTGTTACGAGGCCGTCAGCCGGAAAAATCTCGGGGAGGACGGTCCGGACCACTGCTGTACGGCTCCCGGCGCAGGGGAGGGCTACCGATTTTCCAGAGCCATGAAAAATCCAGGATTCATCGGAGCAGAAGAGATCCGGAGCGTCTATCTTCCCATGGGCTTTTCTGATTTTAAGATCGAAGGCCGGGGACTGGGCAGCGCCCTGGTCCTGGAGTTCCTTCTTTATTACATGACCAGGCCGGAATACCAGATCCATGTGAGAGAGGAAATGTATCTGGATAATATGCTGGATCTGTTTTAAGTGCGGCCTGTAAAACGGCGGAAAATCCACTTGCAGCCTTTCTGCGGATGCGCTAAAATAAACCGGGAAATTAAAAGGAAGCGAGGCGTCATATGGGAACGGATATGACAAAGGGACGGCCCCTGCCGGTCCTTCTGCGGTTTACGATACCGCTTTTGCTGGGAAACCTTTTCCAGCAGTTTTATAATATGGCCGATACGATCATCGTGGGCCGGTATGTGGGAGCCGGAGCCCTGGCGGCCGTGGGCTCCACCGGGATCATCATGTTTCTGATCACAGGCTTTGCCCAGGGACTCACCTCCGGCTTTACGATCCTGACGGCCCAGCGGTATGGAGCCGGGGATACGGCCGGTGTAAAGCGGAGTGTTTCCGCGGGGATCTTTCTCTCAGCCGTCACAACAGTGGTTCTCACAGGCTTTTTCCTGGCGGTCATGGATCCGCTCCTTCGTCTCATGCAGACTCCGGAGGACATTTTCAGGGAGGCGGGCCGGTATATCAGGATCATTGCCGCAGGAACGGCGGTCTGTGTATTCTATAACCTGTTTTCTGCCTTTCTGAGGGCGGTGGGAAACAGCCGGGTCCCGTTGTTTTTTCTGGTCTTTTCCGCCTGCTTAAACGTGGCGCTGGATCTGGCGCTGATCGTGGGCGGAGGCATGGGCGTGGAAGGCGCGGCCCTGGCAACGGTGCTTTCCCAGGCAGTATCGGCAGTATTATGCGGTGGGTATATTTTCTTAAAAACGCCGGATCTGACGCCGGGAGCCGGTCAGTGGCGTCCCCACAGAGGAGACGTCAGACGGGAGCTGTCCATTGGAATTCCCATGGCTCTCCAGTTTGCCATTACAGCCTCCGGGGGCATGGTCATGCAGTCGGCTGTGAACCAGTTCGGTTCCCTGGCGGTGGCGGCCTATACGGCGGCCGGAAAGCTGGAGACCCTGGTGGAGCAGGGAATGATCGCCCTGGGCCAGGCCATGGCCTCCTATGCCGGCCAGAATTTTGGAAAAGGGGATCTGGACCGGGTAAAAAAGGGAGTCCGGGCGGGCATGACCGTAACAGTGGTCTATGCGGTTATGGCGGCAGTCCTGGGGACTGTTTTCCTGCGTCCGGCCATGAGCCTGTTTTTTGCAGGCGATATAAGTGCCATGATGCCATGGGCCAGGACCTACATGAACATCTGTGTGGTGTTTTTTATCCCGTTGGGTGCGATCTTTGTATACAGGAACGTGATGCAGGGATGCGGATACGGCTTTCTGCCCATGGCCGGGGGGATCGCAGAGCTGCTGGCAAGGCTGGTGACGGCGGTCTTTGCCATGAAAATGGGAAGCTACGTTCTTACATGCTTCTGCCATCCGGCGGCATGGACGGCAGCGGCGGTGTTTTTGTGGGTCTCCTATGAGCGGGTAATAAGAAAGGCAGAGAGGGAGAAACGGGCTGAGGATCCCCCAGCCGCATTTTAACCAGGAAAGGATAAGAGTATGAAGAACAGTGAATGCAGCATCAGCAACATATACAGGCTGGACGGGAGGGTGCCTCTTTTAAAGGCAGTGCCCTTTGGACTCCAGCATATTCTGGCCATGTTTGTGTCGAATCTGACGCCGATCACGATCATTGCGGCCGCAGGGGGGCTTTCCCAGGCAGAGGTCGCCGTTCTTCTGCAGAACGCCATGCTGGTGGCCGGGATCGCAACGCTGATCCAGCTGTTTCCGGTCTGGAGGATCGGTTCCAGGCTTCCGATCGTCATGGGCGTCAGCTTTACGTTTGTTACGGTGCTGAGCATCGTGGCGGCCAGCTACGGATATCCGGCCGTCATAGGCGCAGTGATCTGCGGCGGAGTCTTTGAGGGCGTCATCGGCCTGTTTGCCAGATACTGGAGAAAGATCATTGCCCCTGTGGTCGCCTCATCGGTGGTGATCGCCATAGGATATTCCCTGTTTACGGTGGGGGCCAGATCCTTTGGAGGCGGCTATGCGGAGGACTTCGGCTCGGCCTCCAATCTGCTTCTGGGAGCTGTCACACTGACCGTCTGCCTGGGCTGGAACATCCTGGCACGGGGATATCTGAAACAGCTGTCTGTGCTGGCAGGACTTGTGGTGGGATATATCCTGGCGGTGTTTATGGGCAAGGTGGATCTGTCAGTGATCTTTTCAGAGGGAATCGTTTCCCTGCCAGCTCTTCTGCCCTTTGCACCGGAATTCCATATGGGAGCCATTTTTTCCGTTGCCATTATCTTTATGGTTTCTGCGGCAGAAACCATCGGGGACACGACTGCCATGGTCTCTGGAGGGCTGGGCCGGGAGATCACCTCAAAGGAGATTTCCGGTTCCCTGGCCTGCGACGGCTTTGCTTCCGTCGTTTCTGCCCTGTTTGGATGCCCTCCGGTGACCTCATTTTCCCAGAATGTGGGGCTTGTGAACATGACGAAGGTCGTAAACCGCTTTACCATTGCCACCGGGGCCGGCTGTATGCTGCTGGCCGGATTCCTGCCACCGGTGGGGAACTTTTTTGCATCCCTCCCGGAATCCGTTCTGGGCGGGTGCACGATCATGATGTTCGGGACCATCATGGTATCCGGGATCCAGATGCTTTCCAGGGCTGGATTTACCCAGCGGAACATGACCATCGCCGCCCTGTCGCTCTCTGTGGGCATTGGCTTTACTGCGGCCAGTGAGATCGACCTGTGGCGGATCTTCCCGGAGGTGGTCCAGTCCGTATTTTCCGCCAATGTGGTAGCTGTGGTGTTTGTCGTATCCATCCTGCTGAATCTGATCCTGCCGGAGGATATGGAGCTGGAGCGGATCCAGAGGTAGCGGAAACAGGCGGCCTGTCTTTTAGGCTGCCACAGAACTGAATAGGGGAAACGCCCCAGAAAAGGCGCTGCAAAGCAGATGGGAATGTATCTGCTTTGCAGCGCCTTTTTACACGGGCAGCGGGCCAAAGCCTGTGCCTGCACGATACCCTGGAGGTTGCCGCGATAACTATGAGAAAATCGCGCGGCGTGCTTCTTATGGTTCCGTGGAATGGCTCTGGAGCCGGAAAAGAAAAAATCCTGAAAAATTAGCACTCACATCTTGATAATGGAAGTTGATTTTTGCCCTGTTTTGTGTATCCTGGAAGTGCCTGTTTTACAGGCTTTCTAGGGCATCAGTCATTTTGTCTGGTATTGTAAAGCAGTGTCAAAATTTGTCGTAAATGTCGTAAATTTGTGGTCAAAAAATGATGAGAAATGGAGAGTGCTAATAAAATGAAATTAACGTACACAAATGTAAATGGATATCTGATTCCGAATCTCACCTATAAATCCGGTGAGCAGATGGAGCAACTTGGCAAGTATGGTTTTCTTCGCAGAGATTATCTGAAGAACCATCGAAATTCAACGTATCAAGTGATGCTTCTGCAGGATACTATTGGAGAACATCTTCTGGAAGTGGATAAAGCAGCCAGAGAAAGAGAAGAGGTAATTTTGAAGCAGCTGGAAGAAAAAGAACCTTTGCCGGATAAAGAAGCAGATCAGATGGCATGGGTGAGGACAGCCAACCAGCATAGAGCGATTGCAGAAGAGATTATTTTGAAGGAACTGATCTATGTTTAACAAAGTTGAAGTTTGTAACTGAGGATTGAGCATATTAAAAATTCATTGAAAAAAGAATAAAATGTTTAGAGAAGGCGTGAGTGATAGAGATATTACTTACGTTTTTTCTTTTGAACTGGAAAGGAGGATGGGAGCATGGCACAGATTTTTCGTGTAG